>JANLYZ010000362.1:0-1875 GCA_031365905.1 Chloracidobacterium sp.
ACCAGAGGCGGGCGGGACGCCCGCGGTCCCAGTAAGAGCGGGCTTGTTATCAACCAGTAAAACAATCCGCTGCGCAAGTTGTTCGGCGTCAAGCTCTCTTGAGCCTTGTTCCGCCTTCGGATCAGCTTCGTCACCTGACGCTTCGGTCGTAATCATTAACTCCACGAGCGGGCCACTATCGCGCAACTCGCGCTTGGCTTCGCTCGCTTCGTGGCCGACGTAGCCCAACTCTGTCAACTCGCGAGGCGGCGCGTCATCCCCAGGCTTGAACAAACGCTCGAAGAGGAAGTTGAAAAAATTGATCAGCGGCGGCTGGCTGCGAAAATTCAGCAACAGCGGTTTCGACTCACCGCCTTCTGCCAACAATCTCGACGTCATTTCACTGAACACGGCGACATCAGCGCCGCGAAAGCCATAGACCGACTGTTTCTGATCGCCAACGATGAAGAGATTGGCCCGGTCGCGCCCGGTCTGTTGTAGCGCCAGGCGTTCGAGGAGTTGCCGTTGCAAACCGTTGGTATCCTGAAATTCGTCAACGAGAAAAAACTTGTAACGCTCCCCCGTGCGCGTCAACACTTCGGGACGCAGGAGCAGATCAAGCGTGCGCAGTTCGAGATCGTCGAAATCAAGCGCGGAGATCTTCTGCTTTTCTTCGTTGAGCCGCTCGTCGATTCTTGTCAGCAGTAGCGCTATCTCGAGCGCATACTGTTTCGCAAACAGATCCAGAGACACTTGCGGCACGCGGCCGAGCAGGTCTTTCTCCCACACAAGCACATCGAGCGCTTGCACGTGCTCCTTGAGATTCCCCATCGCTTTTGGACGCACTTTCCGAAATGCCTCGACCGTCCGGCAGTAGTCAGCCAGATCGTTAATGTCCGGTATCTTCTTAATGAACTCCTGAAAGCCGGGCCAGCACCCGCGAACTTCGCTTTGGTTGGCGCGTGCCGCCGGAGTCTTCACCGGAATGCCGAGTAGATCGTTCATTGTCCGGGCGAGTTCATCCAGTGCTCGCTCATGATCACCGTCCGTCGCATGGCTTTGCGCCGTCTTCATTGCGAGTTCGTCGAGCGAAAGGCCCTGGCCACGCACTTCTCGATAGAGTTGGCGCAGCGCTTCAGCCAGGCGGCCGCGCCCCACGCCGAGCGTTAGCCGCGAAATCTCCACGTGACCGGCGCTGATGAACTCCGTCAAAACCTCCTCGACGACAGACTCCAGCAGCATTGCCGCACGATGCTCATCAAGCAAAAGAAACTGCGGATCGACCCGCGCCTCAACCGGAAACTCCCGGAGCAGTCGTGCGCAGAAACCGTGGATGGTGGTGATCACTGCGCCATCGAGTGTGCGTTTGTAGTTGAGCCAACGCCGCCGTTCGTCTCCGCCGGCTGTTTGCAATAGTCGGTTGAGTTCTTGACGAAGCCGCTCGCGCATTTCGTTGGCAGCGCGATTCGTGAAGGTGATGGCGACAACCTGATCGATGTTGAGACCGGGATTTTGACGGAGGATGTGCAGGTAACGTTCGACGAGGACCGTGGTCTTGCCGGAACCAGGACCGGCCGTCACCGAGATATGTTTCTTAATCTCGTAGGCAGCGGCGGCCTGCTCAGGTTCTAGTTCGCGCTTTTGTTTTGGTGCAGACATATTTCGAACGTCTATCCGCAGATTACGCCGATTACACAGATTTAACGTTAACCTCAGAACATTAAGGACCGCGCCGCAGTTCGTTCCATTAAATCTGCGGAATCCGTGTAATCTGCGGACAATCGTTTGCCGTCGATGCGATAACGATCGTAGCGACACACCGCTGCAAAGTCGCAAAACCGGCACGTCTTCTGTTTTTCAGAAGGATTCACGCCAAACTGGCCGGCGCGCATGTGA
>JANLYZ010000441.1:0-6197 GCA_031365905.1 Chloracidobacterium sp.
ATCGCCGGCAAAGTCTTGATCAGTTTGTCCATCGTCACCACCAGGCGCGCAGGTTTCCGTATTTCAGCGTCTCAATCTAAAATCACCAGTCCAATTTGCGGAGCGTGCGCGAGTGTATAAGTTGAATAGCCTAAATTCAAATCACCAACTCTTGGCTGCGCCAGCGCCTGGGGCTAACACTCTGTCCGCCAGCTTCGCAGGCTGGTTGAATGTTTTCTTTCAGCAGTTCGTTTTGGTTGCGGCAAAGCCGCGCCGTGCAATCTGCGACGTTGGTGATTTGAATTTAGGCTATTCAACTTATACACTCGCGCACGCTCTGCAAATTGGACTGGTGATTTTAGATTGAGACGCTGAAATACGGAAACCTGCGCGCCTGGTGGTGACGATGGACAAACTGATCAAGACTTTGCCGGCGATTCTCCGGGCCTCAGGCGCTTCTGCCGAGGTGGTTGAGGCGGCTTGTTTGTCAGCGTGGAAACACGCGGTTGGCGAAGGCTTGAGCAGTCATGCTGTTCCCGTTCAACTTCAGGAGCAGACGCTGGTGGTAGCAGTCGCCGACGCTATCTGGAAGAGACAACTCGAGCAGATGCGCGGACAGTTGTTGTACCGCGTGAACTCGGTGTTGGGTCAGTCGCTGGTGAAGTCGATCGAACTGCGAATCGATCCGAGGCGAATTGAACTGGCCCGCGCCGCAAATGCGAGCGCGCGCAAGGGGTCGAGCCCTGATTACAGAGTGCCCGCGGAACTGTTGACTGCGGCCGCGGGGATTGAAGATGTTGATTTGCGGCGCGCGTTTTTGGGAGCCGCAACTAGTTGCGATCGACGCCTGGAGAAATCTGAAACTTGAGATTTGAGAAATAAATCCCGAATTCCGAGATTCGAAATTTAGAGCCATGCCAATAACTGAAGCTGACGTTGAAAAAGTAGCGCAACTCGCGCATCTGGAGATTACACCCGCCGAGTTGAAGCTCTTTGCGCCGCAGATGGCTGACATCGTTGCCTACGTCGAACAACTAAATGCCCTCGACACGGGTCAAGTCGAGCCGGCGCTGGGCGGACTGACGCCCGAAGGCGAAGCAACCGATTCCGCGCGCGACGACACCATTGCTGCTTCGCTGGGCCAGAAGAAAGCGCTTGCAGAAGCGCCCGACGCGGCAGCGGGACATTTTCGCGTACCGAAAGTGCTTTGAAGGCAGAAGCCCGCGCGTAAGCAAGGGCTCTTTCAGTTGATTTCATAAAATGAGCGCCAAGAAAAACGACATTGAAGGATTGCGAGGTCGCATCAGCAGCGGCGAGACAACCGCGCGCGCAGTTGTTGAGGCGTCGCATGACGCCGCAGAGAACTTAAATGCCTCGCTCAACGCGTTTCTCGAAATCGACAAGGGAGCGCCGAACAGGGCTGAAGCGGTGGACAAAGAAGGCGCGCTCGCGGGAATTCCCATCGCCATCAAAGACAACATCTGCGTCGAGGGCATGCAAACGTCCTGCGGTTCAATCATTCTTGGAAACTATCATCCGCCTTACAACGCTACTGTGATTGAACGCCTGTTAACCGCAGGCGCTGTCGTCATGGGCAAGACCAACTGCGACGAATTTGCGATGGGCTCGTCAAACGAAAACTCCGCGTTCGGCCCGGTCAGAAATCCCTGGGACACGACTCGCGTTCCCGGCGGTTCATCCGGAGGCTCCGCAGCCGCCGTCGCAGCCGGCATCGTGCCCGTGGCATTGGGCTCTGACACGGGCGGCTCGGTGCGTTTGCCCGCTTCGTTTTGCGGCGTCTTCGGTTTGAAACCCACTTACGGGCGCAACTCCCGCTACGGGCTGGTTGCGTTCGGATCGTCGCTCGATCAGGTTGGCATCTTTGCGCGCACTACTCGCGACGTTGCCGAGGTGTTGAGCGTTATTGCCGGGCGCGACAGCCATGATGCGACGACGGCCGATGTCGCGGTACCGAATTACAAGTCGGAACTTTCTCGCGACATCAAAGGCGCGCGGCTCGGTTTGCCGCGATCGCTTTTCGGCGAGGGCCTCGATCCGGAAGTACGCGCTTCTGTCGAAGCGGCCGTGAACATCTATCGTGATCTGGGCGCGGAGACAGTCGAGGTTGAACTACCAAACGCGCAGTACAGCATCGCGGTCTACTACATCATCGCGACGGCCGAAGCCGCGTCAAACCTGGCGCGCTTCGATGGCGTGCGTTATGGCTTTCGCGCGGAAGAGGCGCCGGCTCTGCGCCAGATGTATCGCAAGACGCGCGAGGAGGGTTTTGGGCCGGAAGTTAAGCGGCGCATTATGCTCGGCACCTACGTGCTTTCAGCCGGTTACTACGATGCCTACTACGCCAAGGCCCAACAAGTCCGCGCCTTAATCAGGAAAGACTTTCGCAAAGCCTTTGAAAGCTGCGACGCGATCATTACACCGACATCGCCTACGCCTGCCTTCGCGCTTGGAGAAAAAGTTGATAACCCGCTCGCGATGTATCTGAACGACATCTACACGGTCACGGCAAACCTCGCAGGCATTCCGGGGCTCAGTGTTCCCTGCGGGTTGTCATCAAACCGCCTGCCGATCGGTTTTCAACTGCTGGGCCCAAACTGGTCTGAGCCGACGCTATTCAAACTCGCCCAAGCGTATGAAACGGCGCGGCCTTTCACCGAGCGTCCGCCGATCTTCGCGGAGTAACATCGGCCGGAATTGAGCTATGCAGAACCGCGAGCGGTAGCGAGCGGATGCTAGACTCAACCCAGGCAGTCCAGAACCGCAAGCGGTAGCGAGCTGATGCTAGACTCAAAATCACTCCACCGTCCTTCAGACTGAATAATCGAGGAATGCGGAACGTCAGTTCAAACTATATGCGCTATTCAAGTAAAGGCTCACCCTGATCATAGAGCACGTAGCCCACCGCATTGCGGACATCGTCTTCCGACCAAAGATATCTCTTGCTTCCATGACGCACCCACGGACTTCGTTCGCTGAGCCAGCAACCCGTTTCCCTCATCTTGCGAGTCGCGTTGGCTTTCAAAGCATTCAAGATTGGTTTCGGTTTGCAGTTAGCTGAAACGACGGCGTGAACGTGGTTGGAGCGGATGTTAGAAGCCCACAAGTCCCACTTGCGAACGTCGCATGTTTCCTTGATTGCTTCTAGAATTGCGTTTCTTTTTCTAGCATCCAGCTTAACCGGCTGCTGTTTTAGCAAACGTTGGTTGTACTGCTTTCGTTTCTCATCACCCGGCAATCGAGCAGTACCATAGAGGTTGTGAAAACGATCTACCGAACCAGGTGTTCCGTGAAGCCACGTACCGTAGCTGCGAAATGTTATGAGGTAGGCTCGAGGAATGCGTTCATAGGAGTATTCATCGTCGGTATACATGCTGTCAACACGAACCCTCTTTTCGCGACAATTTATTATTGATTGCTGTTGAATGCCAGCATCCGCTCGTTACTGCTCGCGGTTCAGTATTGCCAGAATTTTTGCATGCCGGGTTTGGCGATGTACGAGGATAGGGAGGTAGTTGAACTTTCGGGGGTTGAGTCTGGCATCCGCTCGCTACCGCTCGCGGTTCTGCACAGGCGAGTAAGATTCTGGATCTTGGTTTTTGTCATCCTTATCTGGAATCCAGTCGCCGGTGAAAATCTCGACGACGTTCTTCGCCGTTCCCACTACCGGCGTTACATCCAACCCTAAATGAACCGCGCCGGGAAGGACACCTTTTTTCTTAATGTCGTGGCCGGCAAAACCAACGGTGAAGAGTGTGCCGACGACCGGAATCGCCTTCAGAAGTTTCTTGACAACTGCCCAACCCACCCGCCCTTTGACCGTCTTCGCCATACCCGTGATCAGACCACACTCCGGACGACCTGCCAACCTGGAAAGCTAATTTGACGCACATTTGTGCATAATTCGCGTTCTTTGCGGCGCTGTTCGAATTGCTGAGGCGCTCACAAGATGTGCTAGCATGCCCCTCGATGCGCGCCAAACTCTTCGTTTCGACAGTCGTTCTTTGCCTGTTAGCTCTGCTCGTCTCCTGCAATCGCGCGAGTGGTCCGTCGCACAAACTTCTTATCTACACGCCGCACGGCCAGGACCTGCTGAGCGATTTCATCGCGCAATATAAAAAGGTGCATCCGGAAGTTGAGGTGCAGTTTCTCGACATGGGCTCGCGCGAAATCCTCGAGCGCGTGCGCGCTGAGCGCAATCGTCCGCAGGCTGATTTGTGGTGGGGCGCGGCGCACACAACGTTTCAAACTGCGGCTGAAGAAAATCTGCTCGCGCCTTATAAGCCGAGCTGGGCTGACAAGGTCCCGATTAAGAGTCGCGACAGTCAGGATCGCTGGTATGGCACTTACCAAACGCCGGAAGTGATCGTTTACAACAGCGAAGCGGTCAAGGCGGAGGAAGCGCCGAGGGATTGGGACGACGTGCTCGATCCAAAGTGGCGTGACAAAGTGCTGATCAGAAATCCAAACCCGTCCGACTCAATGCGCGCGATCTTCGGCGCGATGATCTGGCGCTTCTACAAAGACACGGGAACGCCGGACAAAGGTTATGATTGGCTGCGGCGGCTTGATGCGAATGTTCATGAGTACACCGCGGACGGTACGCTCTTGATGCAGAAGCTCGTTCGCCGCGAAGGTCTCATCACGCTATGGAATCTGCCTGACGTTTGGCTTTATAAAGAGCAGAAGGGATTTCCGATCGGTTACGTTTTTCCCGCGAGCGGCACGCCCGTGATAACAGACGGCATCGCCGTTGTCCGTGGCGCGCCAAACGAAGCGGATGCGCGCACGTTCTACGAATTCGTGACTACGCGCGAGAGTCTGGCACTGGCCGCGAAGAAGTATTATCGAATTCCGGTACGCACGGACATCGATCGCGCAGAATTGCCGCCGTGGATGAACGAACGCGTGAACGAGATGCCGCTCGATTGGGATGCGCTACGCAAACAGAGTAGCGACTGGCTGCGGTATTGGGATACGGAGATCCGCGGCCGCAGCAAGAAGTGATTTTCTCTGTGCAGCCTTTGTGTTCTCTGTGTCTCCGTGGTGGGTTTTGATCTGAAGAGGCGGCGACCACGGAGGCACAGAGGACACCGAGGTTGCACAAAGTTGGAACAAAATGCCGTTACTTTCTCTCAAGAGTCTTTCCAAGTCTTTCGACAAGACCACCGCGGTGGCTGGCGTCTCGCTTGACGTCGAGCGCGGAGAGTTTTTTGGCTTGCTTGGTCCTTCCGGTTGCGGCAAGACAACCACGCTACGCATGATTGCCGGTCTTGAACAACCTGACTCCGGCTTGATTGAGTTTGAAGGCAACGACATTACGACCTTGCCCGCCGAGCGTCGCGGCTTTGGCATGGTCTTTCAAAACTACGCGCTCTTCCCACACCTGAACGTCCTGGAAAACGTTGCCTTCGGCCTGCGCGCGCGCCACAAGTCGAAAAGTGAAATCTTCGAACGCGTCAAGAGCGCGTTGGAACTGGTGCAGTTACCCGATTACGAAAAGCGCCGCGTCGACGAACTCTCCGGCGGCCAGCAACAGCGCGTGGCAATCGCTCGCGCTATCGCCATCGAACCAGCGTTGTTGCTTTTCGATGAACCGCTTTCGAATCTTGATGTGACCCTGCGCGAGGAAACGCGTGGCGAATTGCGCGAGCTGGTTACGCGTCTCGGTCTGACCGCGGTTTACGTAACGCACGATCAGGAGGAAGCGTTCGCCCTCTGCGATCGCATCAGCGTGATGGTTGGCGGTCGCATTCTGCAAACCGGACGGCCGCGCGATCTTTACGAACAACCGGCGCAACTGTCGGTAGGAAAGTTCCTGGGCAGAAACAATTTGATTCGCGTGATGCGGCTCAGTTCCAGTAAAGGTGAGGTTGGTGAATTTAAGACACTCGAGGGCGGTCACACGCTTAGCGTTCCAGTTGCTGACAGAGACCTCGTGCCGCTGAATCAACCGTGCATTTTGTCGATTCGGCCCGAGCATGTGGTGATCACGAATGCCAACGAGAATCTTGAGAATTCTCTATCCGCCACCGTGCGCGAAATCAACTTCGCCGGCGCCACGTCCAGCATAAAACTCGACGCCAACGGTTTGCTTCTCGAAGCCCTGGCGCTCGACGCCGACGGTCTCGCTGTCGGTGCCGAGCGCACCATCGTTTTACCGCCCGAGCGAATCGCGCTACTCAAGAATGAATGAGTCT
>JANLYZ010000442.1:0-2246 GCA_031365905.1 Chloracidobacterium sp.
GGACTCATGGTGTTGTCCCGGCTCCTACATTACATTCGGCCTTTCGGATAAACTCCAACTGCTCGTCCAGCAACTCTTCCAGGAAATCCGCCATGCGTAAACGCATCCTGACCGTCGTCCTTACACTAGGCTTCGTACTACCGCTGCTCTCAAGTCAGACAAGTGAACGACTCGTAAGCTCTGCAACGTTAGCTGCCGCGCCGGCACACATTCCAGCTCCTGAGGAAGTTCTCGGCTTCGTCCCCGGCGACGATCGCAAGCTCGCGAGTTGGGATCAGGTGATCCGATATTTTGCGGAACTCGACAAAGCAAGCGATCGTGTGAAGTTTGAGACGCTGGGACAATCGACGATGGGCAAGCCTTTCGTGATGGCGACTATTAGCGCGCCGGAAAATCTCGCGCGGCTCGACGAATTCAAGGGCATTCAGGACCAGCTTGCTGATCCGCGCAAGCTCGGAACGCCCGGTGTTCGAGATCGCAAAGCGGCGGAACTAATCAAACGCGGCAAGACGATTTTGCTCATCACCTGCGGTATTCATTCGACAGAAGTGGGTTCTTACCTTTCAAGCATGCTGATCGCGCATCGCCTCGCTTCATCCGATGCGCCGGAGATTCAGAACATTCTGCGCAACACGATCATCCTGCTGGTGCCGTCGCTAAATCCTGACGGCGTTGACATCGTTAAGAACTGGTACGACAAAACACTCGGCACGCCTTACGAAGGAACTGATCCGCCCGAGCTTTATCACAAGTACACCGGCCACGATAACAATCGCGACTGGTATGCGTTCACCCAGGTCGAGACTCAAGTCACCGTCGATAAAATTTACAACGTCTGGCATCCGCAGATAGTCCACGACATTCATCAGCAGGGCGAATTTGGTTCTCGTCTCTTTCTGCCGCCTTACATGGCGCCGGTCGAACCAAATGTGCCGAAGCAGATTGTCGCGGGTTACACGGAACTCGGCGAGTTTATGGCGCGCCAGATGCGCGTCGCGGGTTTCACCGGCATCACCACCAATTCAACTTACGATGCCTGGTCTCCTGCGCGCGCTTATTCGCACTATCACGGGGGCGTGCGAATCCTTTCAGAGACTGCCTCGTGCAAAATCGCGACGCCGATCACGATTAAGTTTAGTGAATTGAAAAAGGGTGAAGGCTACGATCCGAGAAAAGAGTCCGCGACTTATGGACCGCTCTGGCGCGGCGGCGAGTGGCATCTGCGCGACATCACCAACTACATGACCACTGCGGCGTTTCTGTTACTACGCCACGCCGCGGAGAATCGCAGCGAGTGGTTGAGCAGGTTTTACGAGATTGGGAAGGACGCGGTGCGGCCGCGCAGAAAGGGTGAGCTGTTTGCGGTTGTCATTCCTGAAGCGCGCCACCAAGCCGACCTACTGAACGCACTGGACCGAGCCGATGTTGATGTGGATCTTCCATTGCCCTTCAAAGCTGCAGGTATCAAGTATCCTGAAGGTACTATCGTCATCCGATTAGATCAGCCTTATGGAGTTTTCGCGAAGGCGTTGTTGGAGAACCAGCGCTATCCGGACCTGCGCGACCAGTCAGGCCATCCAGTCTCGCCGTATGACGTAACCGCTCACACGCTATCGCTCTTGATGGGAGTGGAGACGCGCTTCGTTCGCCAACCTTTTGCTTACAAACTACCGCAAGGGGGCGGTGGAAACAGTTGCACCGGTTTTGGAGCAAGGGAGGGAAAGTTCGGCATCTACAAGTCCCACGTTGCAGCAATTGATGAAGGCTGGAGTCGTTGGGTGTTGGAGCAGGAGCATTACGAATACTCTTCACTCGACGATGCCGAGATTCGATCCGGCAACTTGAACGCAAAATACAACTCAATTGTGATCCCCGACCAAAAGCCGGAAACGATTTTTGGTGGTTACAAGGCCGGGACGATGCCACCTGAATACACCGGCGGAATGGGACAAGCAGGCGTGAAGGCGTTGCGGGAATTCGTTGAGCAGGGCGGCACGCTTGTTTGCTTGAATCGCGCTTCCAGCTTTGCGATTGAACAATTCAAACTTCCGGTGCGCGATGTTGTAGCCGACGTCTCCGAAAAAGAATTTTTTGTGCCGGGATCAATTCTGCGTATCGAGCTCGATACCAGCAATCCAATCGCGCAGGGAATGCCGAAGGAATCGATTGCGTGGGTTGAAGACTCGCCCGTCTTCGAAGTTGTTCCTGCTGGGAGCGCGGGCATCCTGCCCGCAATGAGCGCGAAG
>JANLYZ010000481.1:0-10164 GCA_031365905.1 Chloracidobacterium sp.
GTTCATTCCCTGCTCCGCCTCCGGCATTGCGCAGCCCATGATCACATCTTCGATCTCGGCTGCATCCAGACCCGGCACACGGGCCAGCGCTTCCTTGATTACTGCTCCGCCCATTTCGTCGGGGCGCGTGTTTCGCAAAGTACCCTTAGGCGCTTTGCCGACTGCGGTGCGAACTGCCGAAACAATTACTGCGTCTTTCATAAGTTTGTCCAAAGTCCAAGGTCCAACGACCACGTCCTCACGGCCCAATTGACTTTGGACCTTGGACATTGGACTTTCGACTAGTTTCGTAAAGGCTTGCCCGTTTTCAACATCGCCGCCAGTCGCTCCTGCGTCTTCCGTGTCCCCGCCAACGACAGAAAAGCTTCGCGTTCAAGATCAAGCAGATACTGCTCCGAGACTCGCGTCTGATGATTTAAGTCTCCGCCGGTCAGAATACGTGCGAGCTTTTCGCCAATCAACGCATCGTGATCCGAAATGTATCCGGCACGCTTCATTTGGTGAATCCCCAACTTCAAGGTTGCCAGCGCAGCATTACCCAACGCGAGAATGTCAGTCCGTGGTTGCGGCTGCACGTATCCGCTTGCTGCCAGCGCCAGCACTTCCTTTTTCGCGTCAGCAATCAGGCGATCGCCGTTCATCGAAATCGTATCGTCCGCAGCGAGGAAGCCAAGCGTGCGCGCCTCTTCCGCGGACGTCGCGACCTTCGCCAGCGCGATCGTTTCAAAAGCTCGCTTCACAAAGGGAAACGGATCGGCATCGTCAACATTCTTCGGAATCGAATCGAGCGTGCGCAACAGCAACTCCTTCGTGCCACCGCCTGCCGGAATAATCCCAACGCCCACTTCAACCAACCCAATGTAAGTCTCCGCTGCTGCACGCACCCGGTCACCATGCAAAACCATTTCGCAGCCGCCGCCGAAAACCATATTGAACGGCGCCACCACAACCGGTTTCGGCGAATAACGCAAGCTCATCGTCGACGCCTGGAAAGCGCGCCCCATCATGTCGAGTTCTTCCCAGTTCTCTTCCTGAGCTTCCATCAACATCAGCATGATGTTGGCGCCCACGCAGAAGTTCACGCCCTGATTACCAACCACCAGGCCGACGAAATTCTTTTCGACTTCGCTGAGCGACTGCTTCAACATCTGCAGCGTGTCGCCGCCGATAGCATTCATCTTCGAATGAAACTCGAGACAGGCCACACCGTCGCCGATGTCTATCAGCGACGCGCCGGAGTTTTT
Organism: Chloracidobacterium sp.; assembly: GCA_031365905.1. Taxonomy (GTDB): domain Bacteria; phylum Acidobacteriota; class Blastocatellia; order Pyrinomonadales; family Pyrinomonadaceae; genus PSRF01. The sequence continues at coordinate 1,245 of JANLYZ010000481.1, forward strand.
CTTAATAACACCGGTGCGATCCTTGATCGACTTGAGAATAATTACGCCGGGCTGATCAGCGAGCGGCAGGTATTGCCCGGAAGCAAAGTCGAAATAAGACTGTTGGCCATTTTCTTTCTTGTAGAACGACTTCGCGCCGGAGTCGAGCAGCTTCTGCACGTTCGCGGGAACCGCGACGCCGTCTTCCTTCATCCGCGCAACGGACTTCTCAACGCCGATGGCATCCCACGTCTCAAAAATGCCCAACTCCCAGTTGTAGCCCCAACGCATGGCGCGATCGACTTCGACAATCGTGTCAGCGATCTCCGGTATGAGGTCGGCGGTGTAACTAAACGTGCGCGACACTGTCTTCCAAAGAAATGCGCCTACGCGATCCTTACCCCAAACCAGAGTCTTGAGGCGCTCGGGCAAGTCTTCGATGTTCTTGGCCATGTCGAGCGCTGGCAATTTCACTTTTTGGGCTGGATGGTAGTCAAGCGTCTTAGGATCTAAAGCCCAGATCTCTTTCCGCCCGCCTTCGCCTACCTGCCTTTTATAAAACCCGCCTTTGGTTTTGTTTCCCAGAATGCCGCGTCCAACCATTTGCGTCAGAAACTCAGGGGCAATAAATACGTCACGCTCTTTGTCTTCCGGGAGTGCTTCGTAAAGGTTCTTAATGACATGAGCTCCAACGTCGAGGCCAACGAGATCCAAGGTGCGGAACGTCGCACTCTTGGGACGACCTACCGCCTGACCAGTGATCTTATCGACCTCTTCGATTGAATAACCGTCATCAAGCATAGTCTTGATCGTGATCATCGAGCCGAATGTGCCGATGCGATTGGCGATAAAGTTGGGCCGATCTTTTGCGGAAACTACGCCTTTCCCAAGTCGCTGTTCAAGGAAGCCGTAAAGGAAGCACGACACTTCCGGCTTGGTCCATTCAGTGCGAATTATTTCGACGAGATGCAGGTAGCGCGGTGGATTAAAAAAGTGGACGCCGAGAAAGTGCGCCTTAAAATCTTCGGAGCGACCTTCGGCCAATTGACTAATCGGAATTCCGCTGGTGTTGGAACCAACGATTGAACCCTGCCGGCGGTGTTGCTCAACTTTCTCGTACAAGCTTCGTTTGATGTCGAGATTTTCAACGACGGCTTCGATGATCAGGTCAACGTCTTTTAGTTTGGCAAGATCATCGTCGAAATTGCCGATGGTCACGAGCCGGGCATTGTCGGGCGTGAAGAATGCAGCCGGCTTCGCCTTCGTGGCCGCCTCGAATCCGACGCGGGCGATGCGATTGCGCACTGCCTTTGCTTCCAAACTCAGGCCCTTGCTTTGTTCTTCCGGCGTCAATTCCCGCGGAGCAATATCAAGCAGGAGGGTTGGCACACCGGCGTTCGCGAGGTGCGCGGCAATCTGCGCCCCCATTGTTCCCGCGCCCAGAACTGCAGCTTTTTCGATTCTCATATTTTGGTAGGACAGGCATTCTTGCCTGTCGCTTTCTATTCTTCCCAAACCCGCCTAAATTGAGCCAATCAGTGGTCACATAGTAACTGAATGAGCATTCATTCAGCAAGGTCCTGGCCGCACGAATGCCTATAGTTGGAGCACATGAATGAAGCGAGTAGTAACCTTGTCTTCGATGATGTGGGCTAACTGGCATCCAGCCTGCAAATAGATCGAGCGCCACTCCGCAGCGGTAGCTGGCGGCACACCCTGGCCCGAGATCAACTGCACATAGTCGTGGAGCAGCGTCTCGCGCGACGCTCGCCCTTTTCGTCCAAGCCTTCCGTAATAGTCAGCGATCAGCAGTGGCCTTCCCGAGAATGACTCGCGCAAGTCGCGCAACCAGGCAATCGCGTGCGAGTGGCCATCGCTAAACATTTCATTGGCTACGTTGCACGCGGTTACAGCGCGAATCCTGGGGCTCACGTGCTTCGGAAGAACAGAAGTCAAATTCCTACAATCGCCCTCCAGCACACGCACGCGTTTGCCTAGTCGGGCAGCGCGAATCCTGGTTCGCGCTAGTTTACACATGGCCGGGTTGAGGTCGACGCCCCAACCGACGAATTGAGAATCCTGTGCGGCCAGCTCCAGCAAGAGCGCTCCATTCCCACAACCCAGATCAAGTATGTGGTTGTACCCAAGCTGTCTCACGATTGCCGGCAACAGTCCCAGTGACTGACCGGCAACCGCTGAAAAGGCCTGGGCATGGTGGACTTGATCCACCGCACCTGAAGCCGCCGAGGGATGACGCAGCAACTCGGCAAGTTGTGACGCATTACCACCGTATGCACCGATGTAAAGATTTAGAAGAAAGCCTGCCTCTTCCAGGTATTTGCGGGTCGTAACAAATCGCGCGCCGGACTTGCGCAGTAGATCGGTGCGGGCGGCCAGGTACTCCAACACCCCGCCCAACATGACTGGATCGAGCGATTGCGTTGCCGACACTTCTTCCGCAGTCATTGGCTTCCTGAGGGCCTTGAAAATTCCCAGGTTATGCAGAGTAAAGACAGCGTGAGAAAGCTGGAAGGCTTCAACGAGGTCGAGCGCACGCAATCGATCAGGCATCACGGCGTTTCCACCCTATCCTGATACGGGGATTCCGTTGCTTTGTTCGCAGACGTTGGCGCGAAGCGCCGCCCCACGTTGTTGCGCCAGCGTGGCGCTTGAGCAGGCCACGAGGATTCCGGTCTTAACCAGCGGCTCGAAGTAGCTGGCATCGATGCGGGGTGCGCCACTGAGATCGTTGATGAGTTTCGCTGCCTCACCACAAGAGATTGGCTCGACGAATAAACCGAGCATTGCTGCGACACCAGCTTCGACCCAATAACTGGTTGCAGTTTCCCCGGAGACGGTCAGCAGATAGGAACCGAGTTCTCCGCATTCGGATTCATCCAGCAGGCTTGAACCGTTTGGACCGCTCTCGATTTGCTCAACCAGTAGAGTGCAATTGTGCACATCAGAAAGCACGTTGACGTGTGATCCAAACTGATAAGAATGGTGTGGATCAAAATTGGCGGCTGGCGCTGCCGGCGAGTCCTGAAGCGGACGCTGCTGGCTCCGCGCAGCGCTGGCCCACAGTGCGTGGCGAAATAGCGAGGTCAGATGATGCCGTGGTCCGAACGTTGAGCTTGTGTAGTCTTCGACAAGTGCACTGTCTGGTCGACCGGTCATGCCCTGCTTGCCTGCCCACAGCCGGAGAGCGAAGACCAGTTTGCTAAGCTGACCATTGTAGAGCTTTAACAAATATCGCAAGACAAGCGGACCCACACGACGCAGGACATCGATCGCTTCAACTGCAAAGATGTATTGCTCGCGCGGCAACGACGCCGGGTAGTAATGATAAGTTGAGAAGATGTCGCGGTGCTCGTTCACGAGTCGCTCGTCATCGGCTCCGACCAGGAACGCATTATAGGGGCCGGCATACCCGTCGTACTCGAGCCGGTCACCTAACTCTTCGAACATCGGCGTGCCGGGCTCGGGAGCCAGCATATGGAGTTGCGGCAAGCAAGACGGACCGAAACAGCGCCCTAACAGATCGAGCGTGTCAGCCTGATCCTGTTCGAGTTCCTCCGGATAACCGGTGATGAATGAGGCCGTCGTTTCAATACCAAGCTCTTGAGCAATCGCGAGGGTTGGTTCAACCAGAGACAGCTTCAGGCGCTTCTTGGCCACCTGCTGCATTCGCTCCGACCCGGTTTCAATTCCGAAGTAGAGCCCAACGCAGCCGGCTTCGGACATTTTGTTCAGCAGCTCCGCATCTACGCAATCAACTCTGGCCGATGCGCGCCAGCGGTAGCCGCGACCTTTTACCTCTTCGCAGAACTCCAGGATTTTACGTTTGTTAACAGTGAATAGATCGTGGTCGAGCTTGAAGTCGGAAAAACCGTAGCGCGCGTGCAGCCGATCGAGTTCCGTTACCAGGCGCGGAGCAGACTTCAAGCGAAAGCTGCGCTGAAAAAAGCTGGCGGTCGAACAGAAGGTGCACATGAATGGACAGCCGCGCCCGGCTTCTATTCGCAGTAAATCAAGATCAAGATCAGCGATGGGGTAAAGATCGTAGTCGACAATCGGAAGGCGATCCAGATCCTCCACTTTCGGACTTCCCGGATTGAAGTGCGGTTCCAACCGGCGAGCGCCACGCCAGCTAAGGCCCGGAATTCCATCAAACTTGCGCTGCTCGAGTTTGGCGAGAACCTCAGGAAAGATTTCGTCCGCTTCATATCGCACTATGACGTCGAACTGAGTAAACCGCGCCAGTATCTCCCGGTGCAACATCGTGGCATGTGGGCCGCCGAGTAGAATGGGCAAGTCCGGCTGGTAGCTCTTGAGCAGCGCAGCCACATTCAACGCGAACAGAAAGCTACAACCCAGCGCCGTGAATCCTACTGTATCGGGACGTTCTGCCAGCAACTCAAGAGCTGCACGTTCATAGAGCGTCGAGTCGTACGACAGCCGGCCCCACTTGATGAGCCGTTTCGGATCATAGATCTGCACCGTGTGACCATCTGCTGCGGCAACAGCGGCGAGCGAAAGCAAACCGAGATGAGGATGAACATCCAGCAGGTCGAGTAAACCTTCTTCGGGCATGACTAAATTGTCGACCAGCAGGATCTTCATTGTGTTTGCTTCCGAATTCGTTTTCGATTTGTATCGAGAGTAATGACGCCAACCGCGACTAGTTCGTCTAACGCTTGCAGGAATCCGCTGGCCGGCTTGCCGCGGCCGCCAAGCAAACGGCTTAGATCCGCGGCAGTGCGCTGACCGTCAGCGAACATCAGCAAGTAGAAGCCCAATTCATTCAACTGCAGGATGTGTAATTCAGCAGTCGTGTCTCGGCGCCAGTAACAGAAGTGGAACGTTCCCAGCGACACCTGATCGAGCCGCGGCGATTTCTCCTGAAGCCGCGCTGCAACCACCCGGGGATCGCTGCACATTTCATGCAATATGATCTCACCGCATCCGCGTGGGACACTGGTTGCGCGTGATTTATTCTTAGCAGTGGACCTGAGACTCGACGAAACGGGATCCATCGCAGTCCTTTTGCTTAACTGCATCAGGGCTAGTTCATGACGCAGCATATCCCAGAGCAACGCGTGCTCATGTTTGTCAAAATCAAGCCACTGCTCGAGGAAAGAACACAGATCCTGCGCCCTCGCTTCCGAAGTGTCGGCGTACGGCGCTCCGGCGGCTGCACGTGAGGAAGCGTAGGAGGCAAAAACTTCTATCTCGAGGCCGGCTATATTGAGCAGGCGAAACGTCTGCGGAAGGTCTGGTCGCAAGCCGTTATGGCGAACCTTGGCCGTGAGCCCGGCGAATTTCCATAGCGCATCAAGATCAAATTCAACGGGATCGACCCCACACTTTCGCAATTGGTCGGGCTCTCGGCGCCAAAGTGTCAGGAGCTGAGGATTCTCAAGTCCGGCGGCGATAACTGCGTGAACCCTGCTGGCTATCATGTGTGTCCCAACATTTGGTGAACGCGCTCAAGTTGCGTTCGCAGGATGGTTGTAGGAAAGTTTGGCGACCAGTTGTATTCCAAAGTCAGTGCCTGCGGCTGAGCGCGTTCAAGCACGCGCTCGAGCAATTCAAATACGGGCGCCGGCGCCGGCGTGGCATGATCGTCCCAGACAATTCCCGACTGCTGGTTCAAACCAGAGATATGAATTTCCACCACCCGCTCGAGCGGCAGTCGGTCGATTTCTTTGCGCGCGTCAGCTCCGGTGTTTAGCATCGTAATCAGGAAGTGAGTCAAGTCGAGCAATAACCCAATTTCGCAACGCGCGAACACCTCCCGGATGAAATCCACCATCGGCATCGTGCTGCCAGGAACGTCGAAATACTGAGGGGAGTTTTCGAGAATCAACGGCGCGTGAAAACGAGGCTGAAGCGCGGCGACATTCTTCGCAACTCGCGCCACCGTCTCCTCGCTCATTTGCGGACACACCGTGTAGGTCAGCGCGGTCCCGCTTGCCTCCCCCTCCTGGTCCAGGCTCTCGGCGCTAATAAAGGCCAGGTGTTCACCGATCCACGGAGTCCGGGTACGCTTTGCCTCACGATCGATCGCGTCTAGCGTGGCATCGCCGGGTGGCACAAATCCTGCCACCGACATGCTCGCGCAATGCAAAATCACCGGGAGCTTTTCCTGAATCGAAGCCACCGCCGGAGTGTGACGCACTTGCTCGAAGGGAATCTCAACGTAGTCGACCAGGCCCGGATTGTCGGCAACGAAGCCCGCTACGCTTGGACTGTACGCCAGCCCGACCGCAGTCGTGTTGGGACTTGTATTCAGATAGTTCATTGCGTGGGCCATGTGGACGACAACCAGCCCACCACCTGACATCGGCAGCGAGTAGTTTGCCGTTGAGTTAATCCGCGACGTCCGCTGAAGTCGCGGCTCACAAGGCGGAAGTTAGAAACCAGGTTATTGGCCTAGTCGTAGAGCCAGGGTCCACGGAGGCGCCCGGCGCTGAGGTCGACCTTGTTGACCGTGACCCGCAGTGTGCCCTTGGCAATGCAACGATGGATGGCAGCAATTGTCTTGGCATCGAGCGGAAAGTCGAGCTTGACCTTGCTACTTGCTGCGGCAGCTTTACCAGTCTTCTTTGTTGCCGCCTTCTTTGATTTTGATGAGGCCTTCTTTGAGGCTTTCTTTGCTGGCATGTTTCCTCCTCGGGTGAACGGAATTGTGGGAACGCTGCGATTGAATGCAACCGCGGTGACGAATCAAAAAACGAATGGTCACATTGAACAATCGGTCGAGTCGGTTGTCAAGAGTTATATGCGTCCAGCTTTACCAGATCACTGACTGGCCCGAGTAGCTTTCCGGCTCGTAAGATTGTTGCGCCCGGAAGTTCGACTGTCATGGTTGGGTCGTTTCGTGGCATGAACATGATGTCTATACGCCAATCGATTTCCTGGTCTCCGGCGAGAACAAGTTCGTATCGTAGCAACAGCGAAGTAAGTGCAGCTCTGATTATGTAGATTGCGAGTTGGCGGCCAACACACGAGTGGCCGCCGGCGCCAAACGGAAAATATTCGAACGGGGAAGGCCTCGCGCCGCGCCAACGTGAAAGGCGAAACTCGCTCGGCTGCGGGAACCGGTCAGCATCGCGGTGCGCTAGAAATGGACACAACAAGATCTCGCAGCCTGCCGGCAGCAGCACGCCCGCGAGCCGTGCAGGCTGAGCTGTCACGCGTGCCATCAACGCATTCGGTGTTAAGAGGCGCAGAGTTTCGTTGATAACGGAATCAAGCAACGTTATGGGAACAGCTTTGATTGAGCGTTGAGGTTTTGCCGGAGAGGTTTGCTCGAGCTCTTGCCGCAACTCGCGGCGTAGAACCGGCAGTTGAGACAGGAGCAGCAGAATCCAAGTTAGCGAGACGGCGATCGGCTCATTGCTTGACATGAACAGCACATTGATATGTGCCACCATCTCATCTTCAGAGAGCCTCACTCCTGACTCTAATTCGAGGCTCGCGAGTCTGGTGAGCAGGCCGTCAGTGGAGATCGAGGACTTCTTTCGACACCAACCTACGTATCGCCGAAGTTCGCGATCCAGTGAAATGCCGAGCGTAACCAGTTCTGTTCGAGACTGATCGCTCAGAGGACTGAAAGGCGCCGCAGCCTCGCGGCGAAAATGAAAGTATGCTTGAAGCAATAACCCCAGCTCGGAGCTGGCCGCATAGCCAGCGCCAAGAAACAAGCGCGTGGACACTCGCAAGGCCAGTTGCCTCATATCGCTCAAGAGACTGATGCTTTTTCCAGATCGCCAGCCGGCGACAAAGGTTTGTAGAGCCTCCCTCACGGCGCTCTGCTGATCCTCAAGACTGCGCTCGCTCAACAAGTGGCTGAGTAGACGCTGTTGTTGGGCGTGCTCTTCGGCGCGCATGCTATGCAGACCACGATTGAGATTGACTAAGGTCTGCGGCAGCGAGAGGTGTTCAGCGGCGGAGATTGGCATACCGAATAGATCGATATCGCCAAGCACTGCCTGATGCAGCGCCGAACCAAACACAGCGAGCGTCCCGTTGCATTCGGGTGCCCGCGAGAAGATTGGTCCGTCATCGCGTAGCACAAATATGTCGCCGAGTTTTGCGCGAGTGCGCGCCAGGAAGTCGAACGGTTGCTCGTGAAATTCACGAGTTTCCTTCGCGCGCGGAATCGAGAGAGGCAGTTGGCTCATTTATGATTCAAAAGGTTCGCGGAGATCGCCTGTCAGGAGATCTTCTGCATCAGTAGTTCGTGAGTATCTCGTCCGGCTTGAAACCCATCCGGCCGAGCCGGTCGCGCGTTTGTTCCATCATCTCCAGCGAACCGCAGATGAGCGCGATGGGCGAATGCAGATTGGGCAACACATGATCGAGCAAAGACTGCACGTAGCCGGTTGGGCCGGACCAGTCGTGACCGTCGGGTCTGGAAATGACTTGCCGCAACTCCACGCCCGCCTCTTCCCAGCCATCCGTTTCATTGCGATAACAAAAATCGTCGGGCGTGCGCGCGCCTTAAAGCACAACCAATTGGCCAAACTCATCTTTGCGCTTCAGCACATGCCGCAGCGCGGACCGCAAAGGCGCAACGCCGGTGCCCATCGCGACGAACACCAGGTCCTTGTCTTTATGTTCATCGAGCGCGAAGCCGTGACCGGCCACTTCCATCAACTCAATCCGTTCACCCGGCTTCATGTCGAAGAGCAAATTGCTGGCGCCCAGTTTTTGTTTCACCAGCACTTCCAACTCCGGGTCCTCAGGCGCACTCGCAAACGCAAAATAAGCGGGCGCTTCGCCGGCAACTGCTAAGACAGCGACCTGCCCCGGAATAAAATTCACGCCATGTTTGCCCGACGCGCTTTCCGGCAGCAGATCGAATGAGCGAACGCCACGCGCCTGTTCGCGGACCTTCGTAATGATGAGTGAAGTCAACGGCGTGATTCTCCCG
>JANLYZ010000489.1:0-6885 GCA_031365905.1 Chloracidobacterium sp.
GAAGCGGGCGCCGTTTCAACTCCGGCAATATGGTGGCAACCTCGGGGGGCCGCTTGTGAAGAAGAAGGCTTCTTACTTTCTGGATTTCGAACGCCGTGAGATTGACGACAACGAACTCGTCAAGGCCACGGTGTTGGACGCCAATCGCAATCCGTTTAGCTTAGGCTTTGGCGTGGTAGTACCCCGACGAAACGTCACCTTCAGCCCGCGACTCGACTACCAAATCAACACGAACAACACGCTGATTACGCGCTACAGTTACAACCATTCCAGCACTGCCAATGGTGGCGTCACCGGCTTCTCGTTGCCGGAGCGCGCTTATGATTCATCGTCGACGCAACACAATATTCAACTCACCGAAACGGCGGTGTTGAATGCGTCAATGATCAACGAAACAAAGTTTCAGTTTACCCGCCAGCGCGCCGAAAGCCTGGCCGATAACTCGCGCCCGGCGATAAACGTGAGCAGCGCATTTATCAGCGGCGGTTCTCAGATCGGGCACGTGGTAAATACCAGACAGAATTGGGAACTGCAAAACTTTCTGGCGTGGTCGAAGGGCACGCACGCCTTCAAGTTTGGCGGCCGCATCCGGGGCGTGAAGATCAGCGACATCAATCCCAACAATTTTGGCGGCACTTTTACGTTCGCCGGCGCGCTGGTTCCTACTCTCGACGGCCAGGGTCAGCCTATTACCAATCTGCCGATCTTTGTTGACAGTTTGGAACGTTACCGGAGGACAGTGGTGGGGCAGGATTCCCATCTTACTCAGACGCAGATTCGTGCCCTCGGCGGGGGCGCATCGCAATTGAGTATCGCCTCGGGTAATCCGAAGACAAGCGTTTCCCAAACCGACTTTGGAATTTACGCGCAGGACGATTGGCGCGTGCGGCCAAACTTCACCTTGAGTTATGGCTTGCGTTATGAGGGCCAGTCAAATATTAAGAGCATTCTAAACTTCGCGCCTCGCCTCGCGTTTGCGTGGTCGCCCGGAGCGGCAAACAGTACCAAGCCCCCCAAGATGGTCATTCGCGGTGGCGGCGGCGTTTTCTACAATCGTTTTGGCGAAGGCAACACGCTGCAGGCCAATCGCTTTAACGGTCTCAACCAGCAGCAGTTCTCAATTGCTGAGGCGCCGCTTTATGAGTGCCAGGCCGGTGCACCTGCCAACCCGCAGTCAGCTTGTACGTTCCAATCCAACGGGCAAACGTCAGCAGGGCACTTGCAGTATATTCCCCCTCCTGCGGATCCTTTCCCGCTCCCTTCGACGAACCCTTTGGATTCTTTTCCCGCTTTGCCTCAAGCAATTAGTTTTGCCACGTCGCAGATCAAATGGCGTGTGGCGAGTGATCTTCAGGCACCGATTGTTTATCTGGCCGGCACCCAGGTTGAACGCCAACTGCCCAAACGATTCACTCTGTTTGCCGGGCTGTTTCTCATTCGGATTCAGCATGTGATTCGCGCGCGCGACATCAATGCGCCATTGCCGGGTTCGATCACGACAGCAGTTCCTGGCGGTGTGCGACCTTTTGGTAACATCGGCGAGATTTACCAGTACGAATCGAGTGGCCGATTTAATCAAAACCAGTTGTTCATTGGTTTCAATAACAGGTTCAGCCGGGCTCTGACATTTTTCTCGAGTTACTCACTGAGCAAGACTACTAACGACACTGACGGACAGGGAGGCTCTCTTTTCCCGGCCAACTCCTACGACTTAAGCGGCGAGTTTGGCAGGGCTGCTTTCGACGTGCGTCATCGCTTCACTTTTGCCGGCACGATCAATCTCCCGTGGCAGCAGGTGAGCTTGAATCCTTTCATCGTTGTCAGCTCGGGCGCACCCTTCAATATCACGACCGGACAGGACACGAATGGCGATCGGCTATTTACGGAGCGCCCATCCTTTGCGCCGGCTGGTGTCAATTGCAGCACCCCCGCTGCAAATATCAAATGCACCCCATACGGAAACTTTAATTTGCGACCGGCTCCAGGCGAGGCCCTGATCCCACGCAACTTTGGGCAAGGGCCGGGGTTCGTTTCCGTAAACATGCGCGTCAGCAAGACCTGGAACTTCGGCGATCTTCATTCTTCAGGTGCGGCCAACAGGAACGGACAGGGGGCTCAGGGTCAGACCGGACAACGAGGCGGCGGCGACCGTGCCGGCGCACCCGGCGCTGGGATCCCGCGCATTCCTGGCGGCGGGGAAGGTGGCAGCGGAGGTCGGGGCGGAGGTGGCGGCGGACTCGCCGGCATTGGTGGTCCTCCATCCGGCGGCGGAGCTGAAGCCAAGCGCTACAGCATGCAGTTCTCGTTGAACTTTCAAAATATTCTGAACCACGTAAATCTGACGCCGCCGGTCGGCAACCTGTCGTCGCCTTTCTTTGGTCAAAGCCTCTCGCTCAATGGCGGCTTCGGAGGCTTCGGGCCCGGCGGCGGAGGCGGCGGTGGGGGAGGCGGTGGCAGCGGCGCCGGCAACCGCAAGATTACGGCACAAGTGCGCTTCAACTTCTAAGGACGTATTTCTGGTAACGCAAACTGTTAGTTTGCGATGTAAGGACGGCGATCTCCTGTCGACTCAAACTAAACAGTTTGCGTTACAGGCGATCAGAGTTAACAAACAAAGGAATCAGCTCATGAATAAAAATTTCCCTCGATTCTTGTGCCTCTTGGCTCTCGCTCTTTGTATCTCAGCGAGCGCTTTCGCCCAGAATGAAAGCAGCAAAGTGAAAGCGGTACCTGACGGTGTAAAGGATCCCACACCGGCAACTGCAATAACCGCGACTACATCTCCCGTCGATTTGGCGAAAGCGGCTGTGGCTGCTTTTGGCGGCGATAAGTTTCGGACGATGAAGAATGTGATCATGCGCGGATCGGTCGATCTCTATGGACCTGCTTCCACGCAGTCAGTTCCGGGAGGTTTTGTGATTGTCACCGCCGGCGACAAATTCCGGATGGAGGTTGATGCTCGTCCGCTCTTCAGTTTTAAGCAGATCTTCGATGGCCAGCAGTCTTACAGTTCGCTCCCGGGAGCACAGATGGCCCCGGCGAGTAAATTCGGTATTGCGGTACTCAATAAATTTGACCAGGCGGGCTATGCAGTCACTGCGCTGCCTGACAAAAAGAAACTGCGTGGATTCCGCATTGCGGACGGTGAAGGAAATGCCACGGATTTCTATCTGGATTCAGCGACTGCTCGAATTATGAGTTACACTTTTTCTTTTAACGGCTACAACTTTGGGACTGAGAATAAGAAATTTAAAGAAGTAGAAGGCGTGCTTATCCCGAGCAGTTTTACTCAGCGAATCGAGATGCCCCAGGGAGCAGCCTTCGCGGAATTCAATGTAAAAGACATCAAACTCAATCAAGCGATGGGCGACGACGTCTTCGCAATGCCCAATTAAGGCCAGTCCCGTTTCTCGATACGTTCTAACAGCAAAGAGCCGTCCTTCAAGGAAGAGACGGCTTTCTGCTTTCTCTGGTCCGATTTCTAGACGCTGGTGAGTTCGGTTTCTTTCGACTTGGTCAGTTCGTCGATCTTACCGATGTAGGTGTTCGTAAGCTTCTGCACTTCCTCAAGACCGTCGCGCTCGTTGTCTTCGGAAATCTCTTTGTCCTTCAACATTTTCTTCAGCCGCTCGTTTGAGTCGCGGCGAATGTTGCGCACGGCGGTCCGATGGTCTTCCGCGATCTCGTGTACTTGTTTCGCAAGTTGTTTCCGGCGCTCTTCAGTTAGCGGCGGGATAGGAATTCTAACGAGCTTGCCGTCGTTGGATGGATTGAGACCGAGGTCAGCCGTGCGGATTGCTTTTTCGATCGGGGCGACCTGCGTTTGGTCCCAGGGCTGCACGGTCAGCATCGCTGGCTCGGGAGCGTGGACCGAAGCCATTTGATTGAGCGGCGTCGGCGTGCCGTAGTAATCCACCATCACCGAATCAAGCAGGCTCACCGCCGCGCGGCCGGTGCGCACCGTTCCCAGTTTTCGTTGGAAGTCGTCAATGACCGTGTCCATGCGCGGTCGTGTCGCTTTGACTACGTCTTGCTCGCTCATAGTTCTCTCCATGGAATAGTTTTGCGTGTCGGGTTCACCCCATTGCTTGCAGAACCGAGCGCGGTAGCGCCGGATGCTAGAGTCAACTGGATCAATTGCTGATAGAGAGCTAGCGAACTTTCGTGAACCATCCTTTGCCGCATCGTCATCATCCGAAGTTGACGTAAGCACCCGGCGCTACCGCGCTCGGTTCTGTACTAGCCTCCGATTCATGCAAACTCTGGACTGCTTGAGTGAACTCAAGACTATTTCCCCAGCCAAACCTTCGTACCAACTCCCGCCTCACCCGTTACGACACGCATGATGTTGCCGGCTTGTCGCATATTGAAAACAACTATTGGCAGATTATTGTCCATGCATAACGATATCGCAGAAGCGTCCATCACTTGCAGCCGGCGTTCCAGCACTTGTTGGTAAGTAATGGAGTCATAACGCACGGCCTCAGCATCCTTCATCGGGTCCGACGTGTAGACCCCATCCACTTTGGTGGCCTTCAGGATTATATCGGCCTTGATTTCGAGCGCACGCAACGAAGCTGCCGAGTCAGTAGTGAAATATGGATTGCCCGTGCCGGCGGCGAAGATAACGATGCGATTCTTTTCGAGGTGGCGAACGGCCCGGCGACGGATGAATGGTTCAGCGAGTTGCGGGATGTCGATTGCTGACATCACGCGCGTCTGCACGTCGAGCTTTTCCAGTGCGTCCTGCAATACGACGGCGTTCATTACCGTGGCCAGCATGCCGATGTAGTCGGCGGCAGAGCGATCCATGTTGCCGGCGCTTTTCGAGACGCCGCGAAAGATGTTGCCACCGCCTACAACCACCGCGACCTGCACGCCCAGCTCATGAACGGCTTTCAGTTCTTCACCGACCATCCGAGCGACATCTACGTCAATGCCGTAGTTTTGTTCGCCCATCAGGGCCTCGCCCGAAATTTTCAACAAGACGCGCCGGTAGGCCAACGCGGGTTTGTCAGAATTTGAATTTTCGGCGGTCGTCATCAGGTTCTCAGAAGCAAACTAAAGGTTGAACTCTGAACTACAACTCAGTTAATCAGCACTAACTGATGAGCGAAGCGACTTCGCTGCCGAAGTCGTCCCCGCGCTTTTCCAGTCCTTCGCCCATTTTATAGCGAGTGAAACGGCGCACCGAAATTTTCTCGCCCGTCTTGGCCACTTTTTCATCAACTAATTCAGCAACCGTCTTGGCTGGATCTTTAACAAAGGGCTGATCGAGCAACACGTTTTCTTCGTAAAACTTGTTGAGGCGTCCTTCGACTATTTTGTCGATCACCTGGTCCGGCTTGTTTGTGTTCTTGGGATCGTTCTTCGCCTGGGCGCGGGCAATCTCTCGTTCCTTGTCGAGATCAGCCGCGGCAACCTGTTCGCGCGAGACGAAACGGGGCTCCGCCGCCGCGACGTGCATAGCGATGTCTTTCACCAATTGCTGAAACTCTTCACCGCGCGCCACGAAATCAGTTTCGCAGTTAACTTCGACCATGACCCCGACCTTGCCACCCATGTGGATGTAAGAACCGACGATTCCTTCGGCTGCAATTCGGCCCTCACGCTTTTTGGCGGAGGCCAGGCCGCGCTTGCGCAAAATGTCGATGGCTTGTTCTTCGTTGCCTCCAGCTTCAACCAGCGCGTTCTTGCATTCCATCATGCCGGCGCCTGTTTTTTCCCGAAGCTGTTTTACTGCTGCTGCTGTTACATCTGCCATGATTATGAAACTCTCCGATTGAATTTGTCAGTACCAACTGTAATATCTGCTCACTGCCAAGTCGCCAAGGAAACTAAGCCTAACTGTTCAGGGTGTCTGATCAATAACTTGGCGCCTGGCGCATTGGCGGTTAGCCTGCTACCGCAGTTATTAAAAAGCGCAGCCCGGCGGGAGTCCCGCTTTGAAGGCTGCGCTCGCCGGTTAATAAAAATCTGGATGCCTGGGAATTAGCTTGCGGCCACAACCGACTCCGCACTTTCGTCCACTGCCGCCTCTGTTGTAGCTGCGTCGCTGACCGGAGAATTGGCCTTGGGCTGGCTGTCGCCATTTGCTTCCGGCGCGGCCTTTGGTTCCTCGGCTGCAATTGTTCCCGGTGCTGCTGCCGACGGGGCCACTGCCGCTACGGGTGGGATCTCTGTGTCGCCCGCCGCAGTCGCACCTGCCGCTCCGGTAGCCTCGCCTTCCGATCCAGCTCCTTCTGCTTGAGCAACCACGCCGCCTTCCGTGGCGATTTGCTGTCCTTCCAGAATCGAATCGGCGATGCGCGACGCAAAAAGCCTGACGGCGCGTAGCGCATCGTCATTACCCGGAATGACGTAATCAATTCCTTCTGGCGAGCAATTGGTATCGACCACGGCGACGATCGGAATTCCCAGCCGGTTTGCTTCAGCGACCGCTATCTCTTCTTTTCTGACGTCGATAATAAACACAATGTCGGGCAGACGATTCATTGCCTTGATGCCCGAAAGGTTTTTGTTCAAGCCTTCGCGCTCGCGGTCGAGCTTGATGCCTTCTTTCTTCGTCAGCTTTTCGTAGCGGCCATCGGTCTGCATCGTCTCCAGCTCTTTGAGACGCTTGATGGACTTTTGCACGGTCTGGAAGTTTGTTAGCAAGCCGCCGAGCCAGCGTTGATTGACGTAATACTGGCCAGCGCGTTCTGCTTCTTCGCGCACCGCATCCTGCGCTTGTCTCTTGGTGCCGACAAAGAGCACGGTCTTGCCGCGGTCTTCAGCGATTGCGCCCGAAACAAAGCCGAGCGCGTCGCGAAACATGCGCTGGGTCTTTTGCAGGTCAATAATATAAATGCCGTTGCGCTCGCCAAAGATGTATTCCTTCATCTT
>JANLYZ010000375.1:0-1828 GCA_031365905.1 Chloracidobacterium sp.
GTTCCTTCCTGGTTTCGTAGTGAACTGGAAAATACACTCAATGACCGGCGACTTCCGACTAGTCTTAGTTTCAAGTTTGAATGGAGCCATCCAACGAGCCTGCAAAGGAGTCTGTCGGAGAAAGGGATTTGACTGTTCGACAGGCTCACAAGAAAGATTTTCAAGGGCGATTAACTATTTGACTGGGTTGATCGAACCAAGCCAAGCGATCTTAGTTACTTGAGTCTGATGTTAATGCTTGATCGATTAGCCAAGTTGAAACTTATGCCGCTCAGACTACCGGCGAAAGTTTAGGGTTTCGAAACAGCTTCAATAAGTTATGCGTCAAACAGATCAGCAACCATTCGCCTTCTACTTGGGCCAGCCCCCGCAACATGAACTGGCGGAAGCTGCGCACGTGTTTGATTTGGCCAAAGACAGGTTCGACGATCGTCTTGCGCCGGTTGTAAATATGGCGTCCCGGTTTGCTTTTCAGTTTGTGCCACATCTGCGCCCGCACGCTGGCATCCAGCGCTGGGGTCTCCGGCACCATGCTCGGTTCCGGTTCATTGGGCGGCACATACAAATCGATGCCGCGCAAAGCTTCCGAAGTGATTACCGCGCTGCTGAAATAAGCTCCGTCAGCCGAAACTACAGCGGGCAACGCGCCCAGATTCTTCTTCACCTCCAACACGGTAGGCACCAACTGTTCTTGATCGTTGGGTGCTTGCACGACCCGCGCGGCCACGATGATTTGCGTCTGCGCATCAACGGCGAGTTGCGGGTTGTAAGCTTGTTCATAATTCCCGGTGGTCGTGTCCATCATCAAGCGCGAGTCAGGATCAGTGAGATTGCGTTGCATTTTGTCCTTAGGAACCACCGCGCCGCTCTCGCTCTTGGTCCATTGGCGCCGTCTATAGTTCTTTGGCTCAGCCGCTGCTTTTTGCTGTTGTTCTTGCGCGGCTGCTTGTTGCGCCTCCTGTTCCAACTGCGCTTTCAACTCGCGAATCTTCGCCAAGCGAGTCTCGCGCCGCCGCAACTCGGCCGGCAACTCATCGCCGCGCCGACCCGCGCCATAAAGGGTGTCTTCTTCATCATCGATCCGTTGCGCCTCGGTCAACAACCGCAGTACTTCCGCCTCCAGCGCCTGCTCGGCGGCCTCGAAGTGCCCGTAGCGCAGCGATTCACGCTTGGCTGCGTTGGCCTTGATCTTCGTGCTATCAACGGCCACATGGCCCAGCTTCACCAGGCCGGCCCGCTGGCACAACTGCAGCACTTGCAAAAACAATTGCCCGAGTTCGGCCAAATGTCGTTTGCGAAAATCTGCGATACTGTCGTGGTCGGGATGCTGATCGCAGCTCAAAACTCGAAATGCCACATCATCATAAGTGGCCTGCTCCAGCTTCCGCGACGACATCCGGCCGGTGCAGTAACCATAGAGCAGCAGTTTCACCATCAACGCGGGGTGATAAGGCGGCCGACCACGACTGTCGCCTTCCTCGTATTTGTTCAGGATCCGCGAAAGATCCAACGCCTCGACCACATCGCTGACGTACAGTGCAAGGTGATCGTCGCGCAACCACTGACGCATATCTGGCGGCAAAAGCAATTGCTGATTCATATCGTAAGCGCGAAATGTTTTGCTCATGACGGCAGTTTACTTATACTTTGATCGCTGTCTATGACTTTTTTCCCGACAGACTCCGAAGCAGGCGAAATATAGTAGCCCCGGGCGTAAGCCCGGGGAAACCAGAGCCATTAGATTTCGAGCCCCGCAAGGGGCGAAAGATGTCTCGTAACGATTCCGTGGTCACCCAACTTCTGTCGCCCACTTCGCGGGCTCAATATT
>JANLYZ010000494.1:0-10505 GCA_031365905.1 Chloracidobacterium sp.
TCCTTTCCGAAGGCAGGAGCAGACTCTTTTGTAGTCTCTCTCCTGCGCAATTTTTAGTTAAGAATGCTAGGATTTGAAAGACCGCGAGTTTATAGCCCGGTGCGAGAGAGTGTCAAGAATCTCAACCGGACGGCAATGGCTTCAGCTTGACCGTGATTCATCCGCTTTGTTTTCAGAGTCATGACTCTTATTCACACCGCGGCTTCAGCCGGTGGTAGGAAGGCTGCCCCGTGCCAACCAACCGTTTCAAGGGTTTTCATGGCTTGGCAAAGTAGCGAAAGGGTAAACCGTTGAAACGGTTCCCAAGTCTTATTGTCGCTGTTGGCCACCGGGCTGAAGCCGCGGTGTGAATAAAAGGTCGCAACTGCAAACCGAACCACTACAAACCGAAATGGTTTGTCTGAACCAAACTCAGCCGAAGCGAAATGATTTTTTCTGAGGAGGACTGATGAAAGCGAATTATTTGTTTTTGACGGCGCTCTTTCTCTTGACGGGGTGCAGTTTGCTCTGGAGCCCGACCGCAACGGCGAAGAAGTTTATGTCCGGCGCGGAAAAAGGTGATGCTGACGCTATGACGCAGCTATTCTCGCGCCGTGCGATCCAGAGGTACGGCGTCGGGAAGATAAAGGAGAACAATCAGCTGTTCGCGGATATGATCAAGAAAGCCAACGCAACTGGCAGCTACCAGCTGAACAATCTCACGGAAAGCAAGGACGGCGTCAACGCGCGCGTCGGTTTTCATTATCAGAAGTCAGACCACAGCGATTCGATGAGGCTGGTCTTCGCTCTTACGAAAGAAGACGGCGCCTGGAAGATCGACAACATTGGCGGCGCAGAACTGGAAGACGTCGCAGATCTCGCGAGTCCGGAACTCAAAGATGGAGCAGCCAAATCTAAAGGATTAGAAACACCGCCGCCGGTCGATTCAGCTTCGCAGGAATTGCCGCCACCGCCACCGCTGCCGAATTCGCACGCTCCAATCTCCGGCGGTGTGCTAAACGAAAAAGCGATCAGCCTGCCCAAGCCGGCCTATCCGCCGATAGCCAAAGCGGCGAAGGCTTCAGGCACCGTCGTGGTGCAGGTGACGGTTGATGAAAATGGAAACGTGATTTCCGCGCATGCTGTCTCCGGACATCCGTTGTTGCAAGCGACGTGTGCGGCTGCTGCGCGCGCGGCAAAGTTTCCGCCCACCAAGTTATCCGGGCAGCCCGTTAAGGTGAACGGTGTAATCAACTACAACTTCACGGCGGAATAGATTGATTGCATGCCGGAGACCGAAGCCCAGCGGAAACTCATCACTCTGTTGCAGCTCGCTTACTCGGCTGAGCGAGCCGCAGCTCTTGCGTATCGCGGCCACTGGCGTTCCGTTCGGGACACCGACGAACGCGCGCGCATCAAACAAATAGAAGACGAAGAGTGGCATCATCGCGAACTCGTGGGGGCGATGCTTACCACGCTCGGTGCACAGCCTCGTCGCCAACTCGAGCTTCGTTCCCTGGTGTTTGGACGAGCTCTCGGTTTTCTTTGCCACCTCATGGGTTGGTTCGCGCCGATGTATGGCGCCGGTCGGCTGGAAAGCCGAAACGTGCGTGAGTATGAAACGGCGGCGAGATACGCGCGCGATTGTGGACATGAGGAGTTCGTCGATTGCCTGCTGACGATGGCCGAAGTTGAATGGGAACACGAATACTACTTTCGCTCGCGCGTACTGCTTCACTCCATCGGACGCCGGCTGACGCTCTGGCCCGCGCCCCCGGCGAAAGCGACAATTCGCGAGTCTTTCCTTCAAGAAACCGAACAGAGCCTAGAACCCGCGGGAGCGTTGTAACGCGAACTGTCAGTTTGCGTTACACCAGACTCGACTCAAACTAACAGTTTGCGCTACATCGGCTGGAAACCACCCCCAGCCGCGTGGTAGTATCCGAACCTGTAATTCACGCGACGTAATTCCAAGCCCCGCAAACGCAAGCACCGGACGCGAGCCATGTTGAATAATCAAACATTACATCACCGCCCGCTCGATAGCCGCTGCAACCTGTTCGCTGACTAGCACTCTTTCAACTTTCGCCACCGCTTGATCAAGAGTCTCGACTGCGTATGTCGAGCCCAGTTGTTTTCAATGGGCCGAGGTTTCCGCAACGGCCTTACTAGAAAGAGAGTGAATGATGTCAACTACTACCATGGCGCCGCCAAAGCGTCCCGAAATTAATACGGCATTGCCTGGTCCAAAGGGCAAGGAAATCATCGCCGCCGACGCGCAGTTTGTAACGCCCTCGTATCCGCGCCCGTCTTTCAAGCTTGTCGCTGAACGCGCTTCCGGAGTTTGGGTTGAGGACGTTGACGGCAACATCTTCCTCGACTGCAATGCCGGAGTCGCGGTTTGTTCCACTGGTCACTGTCATCCGGAAGTGGTGCGCGCGATTCAGGAGCAGGCTGCACAACTAATCCACATGTGCGGCACGGACTACTACTACCGCCACATGCCCGCGCTCGCGAAGAAGCTCGATGAGATCGTGCCGGTCAAATCGCCGACGCGAACACACTTTGCCAACAGCGGCACGGAAGCAGTTGAGACGGCCGTGAAGCTCGCGATGCATGCGACCGGTCGCGAAAAGTTCATCGCGTTCTTCAATAGTTTTCATGGACGCACGCTGGGCTCGCTTTCGTTGACTTCGTCAAAGAGCGCGCAACGACTTGGATTTAAGCGCCAGGCGCTTGATGTGATCCATGTTCCCTACCCCAACGATTTTCGTAATCCGTTTCGCGCTGAAGACTGCGGCGATGGCGGCGCGGGACAGGGCGCGCTCAACTGGATCGAGGAGCGATTGTTCAAGACAACAACGCCACCTGAAGAAGTGGCGGCGATCGTGGTTGAAGCCGTGCAGGGTGAAGGCGGCTACGTGCCTGCACCTAAGGATTTTCTGAAAGGGCTGCGGCGCATTTGCGACGAGCACGGCATTCTTTTGATCGTTGATGAGGTGCAGTCGGGGATGGGACGCACTGGAAAAATGTTTGCTTCTGACCATTACGATGTCCAGCCTGACATCGTTACGATCGCGAAAGGCATCGGCTCCGGCCTGCCAATCGGCGTGTGCGTCGCGCGTGCTGACTTGATGGACTGGAAACCTGGCGCTCATGCATCGACCTTCGGCGGCAATCCGGTCTGCATCGCTGCCGCTTTGAAAACGATTGAGTTGCTCGAAGGTGGGTTGGTTAAGAACAGCGCGGAAGTTGGCGCTTATCTAAAGGCAGGTCTCGAGCGGCTCCAGAAGAAGTATGATTGTATTGGCGACGTGCGGGGCATGGGTCTGATGATTGGAGTCGAGTTTGTGGAAGATCGCGCGTCAAACAAAGCAGCGCCGGAGTTGCGCGATCGCGTGGAGATCGCTTGCTTCGAACGCGGCCTGATTATTTTGGGCGCGGGGGCAAACACGATTCGCTGGTCGCCGCCGTTGATACTCACGAAAGAAAATGTGGATGTCGCGTTGGAGATTTTTGACGACGCGATCGCTGCTTCGCTAGATTAGACGAGTATGGCCGCGGATTAACGCGGATGCGCGCGGATATGAGTTTTTGGAATTGTTCTGATTCGCGTTTTTCCGCGTTCATCCGCGGCAGTTGTTCTTAGTTTCAAAGGCACAGTTTCGTAGCGATCTCTTTCATGCGCGCGCGCAAGCGGTCTTCATCAACTGTCGTGACGCGTCCATCGCGATAGACTTCTCTCCCCCCAACCACCGTCAGCGTTACGTCACGTCCTGACGAGGCAAAGATCAAACTGTCAGTTACGCCGTACGAAGGAATCTGATGAGCGCCAGAAAGTGAAACTACCGCGAAGTCTGCTTGCAATCCGTCCTTAAGTTCGCCGACTTGTCCTTCCAGCCCAAGCGCGCGTGCACTTCCCAACGTTGCGGTATGCAAAACGTCGGCACCGCTCACCTCGCGACGTGCTACGCCGGCCCGAGCCGCACGTTCCAAACGCGCCAGCAACAAGGCGAAGCGCGCTTCTTCCAAAAGGTCGCAGGTGTTGTTGCTGGCAACCGAATCGCTTCCCAATCCAACCGCAATCTCCTGCTCAAGCATTTTCAAAAATGGCGCGACGCCGTGGCTGAGCTTGGCATTTGATTTTGGACAGTGCGCCACGCGCGTCTCTGTTTTTCTGATCGTCTCGAGATCGGCATCGTCCACATGAATGCAATGCGCCAGTAGCGGCTTGGTTTCCAGCACGCCACAACGATTTAGGTATTGGATTGTAGAAGCGCCCGGCGAGCGCCACTCGATGCCGCGGCTGCGAAGTCCCTCCGCGAATGGTCCGCTGCCGTCGCGAAGAAGCGAAACTTCCATCTCCGTCTCCGCCGCATGCATCATCAGCGGAAGTTTCTCATCGATCGCAAACCGGGAAATCATTTCGAGTTGCGGCGCGCAAACTGTGTAAGGCGCGTGCGGGGAAACTCCACACTTGACCAGATCAGTTTCGCGTTCACGCAAACGAGCGAGTTTTGTTTTGAGCTTTTCAAAGTTTTCCTGAGCCAGTCGTGGGTCCGGGCCAAACGATTCTTGAAACACGATCCCACGCAGGCCCACGCCGCGGAGTGCATTCATGCTCAGGAGCGCCGAGTCGCTCGCGTCAGCCATACACGTGACGCCCGCACGCGCGGCTTCACATGCGCCCCAAACAGCCGAAACGTTCAAGTCGTCAGGCGTCATGCGCTCAAGGCGAGCGCGCGTGAGTTTCCTGAGCCAGACGAAAAAGTCCGACTCTTCGTTTTCGAGAAAACCGCGCATAGCGGTTAGTTCAAGATGGGAATGCGCGTTAATCAGGCCGGGAATGATTGCAGCCCCACCAAGATCGCGGACTGTCGCCTCGGGATAGCGATCGCGCAGCGTTGCGCTCAAACCAATCGACACAATTTGATCGCCGGCGACAGCAATCGCGCCGTCGCGAATCGCCGGCGCTGAAATCGGCAGAACCCAACGAGCGCAGTAAAGTGTGGTCATTGATTCGTAAAGCAAACTGTTAGTTCGCGCCTTGGTCCAAATCGATCGGAGAGAACAATGCCGACTCAACTTCGCAAACCAACAGTTTGCGTTATGCCAGAACTGCAAATCATCACGGCGCCGTGGGCGACGGCGAGGTCGTAACCGTATTGGCGGCGTGCGCCGGGCCTTTGAGTTTGCGGTAACGTTCCATGATTGAACTAACGTAGGCGCGCGTTGAGGGGATTTCGATCCGGTTGATGAACTCGTCTCCGGTCAACTGCGGCGCACCCTCTATAACTTTGTTCCATTCCACAGCCCTACTCGGGCCGGCATTGTACGCGGCAATCACGCGCGGCTCCGGATCGGGCGTGTCACGATACTGCTCGTAGATCTTTTCGAGATACCAGCAGCCGATTTGAATATTACGCTCTGGATCGCGCAGCAAGCCGACGGGATTCTGCGCCATCTGCCGCTCCAGTTCGTGCATGCCCGTTTCCGCAGCCCACTCGCGCGCGACCGCGGGAGTGATCTGCATCAAACCAATCTCGCCGTCCTTGCCGTTTTTCCAAGGACTGAAATAGGTCTCTTCGTAAATGACGCTCCACACCAAAGCCGGATCGAGTCGATAGACATTTGCCTGCCTGGCAATCAAGCCATCGTAGCGATGAATCCAATACTGATTGAAGAAATATAAACCGGCGACAACGGTGAGGACGATGAGACCAACGACAAGGAAGCGTTTCATCAAGATAAGGGTAAACGGGGAAAAGGGAAAAGGGGGAATTGGGTAACAAGGCTAACGCTTACCTTTTCACTTTTCCCGCTTTCCTCTTTCCTCATTCAATCAGTTCTTTCGTTTTAGTTGCGCCCAAAAGTTCGCTGTCGAACAGGAGCTGTCAACTCCTTCGTAACGCGAACTCAGCGCCAACTCATCAAGCACGTGACCCTGCAACCAGATCTCAGCGTCAAGCATAACGCCGGGCGCTAACGCTTCGCCTCGCAGCGCGCGTTGGTTCACCAGAATTTCTAGATTCATCCTTTCGAGATCCAGGTGAATCCAGTAGAGGTCGCTGCCGGAGAGCGGATTCCGAAGCGGCTTAAAAGCGATGACGCGGCCCGTTAGGCTCCAATCATTTTCGTGGGCCGCGCGCGCCGGAGCGGCTTTCTCGAGCGGCAGCCATCTTGTCTTCGCCGGCGCGCTGAGCACGCGGGCGCGATACGCCAAACCGCAAAGACCGACGTGAAGTTCCTCTGCGCCGAAACCTCCGGGGCCGACTTCGGTCAGGTTTTGCAATTCAAATAAGACTTCGCAGTCAGCACCCTCGCGATAGCCGTGAACTACTGCCTCGCCTTCTTCGTCATACTCCGTTAGCGCCCAGGGACTGATCTTTTGAATGTAACGAGCGCGAAAACCGGGACGGCAGTCAGCATAGAAAACATCGCCGCTGCCCGATTCATAAAGGACCGTCCACACTTCTAGCCCTTCACCCAACTTCCAACAACGGCCATGAAGCACCGCGCCGCGACGATTGAGTTGCGTAGCTTCACCCTGATCGCCCGCGCGTTCGGCGAGATAGTTGAACGCCTTCTCGCTGGGTACTTCTAATCCGATCGTTTCGAATGCTGGGTTCATGGAGCTTGTTAAGTAACTAACGTGTGCCATCACCTACAGCCGGGCTTCTGCCATCATCTGGACTTGCCCGCGCGTTTTTTCGGACGCGCGACAGGCTCTTCCATGTCTGCGCGGATTTCGTCAGCCTCGGCGCGCGTTCGGAGGCCACGAATAATTCGTTCCGGTCCGTGCTTAGGCTTAACGCCGGAGCGGACCATTTCAGCGAAGAGGTCTACATCATAGTCTACGTCGCGCGACATCTTCTCGCGAATCGCGTGCAACACTTCCAAAAATTTGGGACGGCGGTACAAAACTCAATTCACTTTCTCGGTCGCTTCCGAAACCAGAAACTCCGGCGTGACGATCATCGGCACATAAAATCCGGCGGCGGTGTTGAATAAGCGAATGCGCGCCTGACGACGAACATTCGCCAGGTGGCCGAAGTTCCAGGTCACCAGGTAATCGATTTTGTGACAGGAAGCGATCGCGACGTGGAGCGCATCCGCAATGTACTTCCGGTGAAAGATTCCGCGCGAGATGTAACCGTCGGCAAGTATGGCAGCTTCTTCCGTAAGTTCCACTTGTTCGAGCGCCGCCGTCAGATTCAAATAAGACGAGCGATGCGGCTCGCTGACGCGTTCAAGTTCCCGGTTCACCAGCGGCGAGATTACCGCGCGGTAGTCCGGCATCTCGTGTTCCCACCAGCGAATTGTCAGATCACGGCGAAAGGGCTCGCCGTTATCCAGATAGGCGCCGATCACCGAAGTTTCAAGATAGAGACTTTGCTTCATTGATAAAGATGCTCTTCTGGTCGCGCTACATCCGCGCCCTTTACGTTCTGACTGAGCGGTTCCAACCGAATCAAGCCGCGTTGAAAATCAAACGAGACGCGGAAGTGACGCAGGTAGTTGCCGCCGAGAATTCCCATCTGCGTAAAGCCGGCAGTTTCGTTCACTGGTTCCATATCCAAAATAGCCGCGCTAATGCCTTCGCGCGTAAACGTGCCGAGCATGACCTTGGGCAAGAGTAGACTCTTAACGTCGTCAGCGATACCCGCGGCGCCGTAAATCCGCAGCCGCGTTGGTTCGAGATAGCTATCGAGATCCTCTTCCTTGGCCAGTTGTTCGGAGACGACTGAGACGCTGGCGCCGGTATCGACGATGAAATTCAGCGGCTTTTCAATTCCTTCAAGGTGAACCTCGCCACTGAGAAATCCGCTCGCGGTCGTGCGCAGCGGAATTTCCAACACGCCCGGCGCGATAGGCAGCACACCATTCCTCGAGATTGGCACCCCCCAAAGATCCTTGGCGTTAGCCTCCGAAGGCCGGCGCAACATGAAAACGTTTTCGCCGTAGTCGAGCGAAGCGATGAACTTCGCAATCACTGAAAGACCGAGGTAACCATCTACCGGCGTCTTCGAGTCGTAGAAATGACGAATGTAGACCGGCACATTCTCCACTCTCACGTCGCCAACATCGAGCGATTCCAGAAAACCATAAACGATCTCAAATTTTCCGGCGCCACCCACCGCGCGCGCTTGTCCGCCCCGGGCGACGGTACGGATACCCAACTTCTTCGCCGTCACTTCCGAGATGACCGACATGCCCGAGCCCGTGTCGAGCACAAAGCGCAGCGGCTCGCGGCTACCATTTATTCGCACCTTCAGAATCGGCCGGCCATCAACCGATTCGAAAGGCATCGTCGTCTTACTGTCACCGGCCAGCACGTAAAGCGAGCTTTGCGTTCCCAGGTAACGCAAGAAATCGATCAGGCCGCGGATCCGGTCGCGCCGATCCGCATCAGTCTTGGGTGCAATGTTCAGAAATCTTTCGTAAGCATCTGCCGCTTCTTTATAGCGTTCGTTGCGAGCGGTTGCTTGTCCTAAGTCGAAAACGTAATCAGGTTCGCTCGAATCGAGGCTGACGGCGCGACGCAATCCTCGGATCGCCGAATCGAGACGGTTCTCATAGAAATCAACCATCGCCAAACCGGCGATCGCCAGCGCCTCATCCTCCTGAATACTCAACGAGGTGCGAAACTCTTCAACCGAATTTCGAAAATCACCGGAAGCCAGAATCACCGAGCCCAACAACGCATGAGCGCGCGAAGAAAGCGGCTCGGCCAGGATTACTCTCGCCGCATGGTCATAGGCATCCTGAAGCTGTCGCTGCTTAAGCAACGAGAAACTCAAACCAAGGCGAGCGTCCTTATCGTGCGCGTCTTTGGCGAGCAATTCACGAAATTGCTTTTCGGCTGTCTTGTAATCTCCATTCTTAAGCGCTTCGTTGGCACGTTGGCGAGCCTTGCCGTCGGCCGCGAGCGCCGCAGCGGACATCGCCAGGCAAATCAGCATGCCGGCCAAAAGTTTAATTGCCATTGGGGGGAGCCACCGCTTCGAGTTAAGAGTTTGCATGACCTCTACCTCTCCGCGTTGCGGACTGCTTTCGGACTATCCAAATGAACAAATGGGGAGAATGACAATTTATTACTTCAAGACTTCGCCGGTTTTCATTGACCAAAGAACCAGATCAAGCTCATCAAAGTCAATCTTAATCTCGCGCGCAAACGATCGCAGTCGTGCTTCTGTTTCCAAATAACGCGCGCGCGTTGCCGGTGGCTTCGCTGTTTCCACCAGCTTGAGATCACTCAGACAATTCATCACGTGCTTATCGAGAATGGCGTGACCAAAAAGCCCGATGTTTCGCAGGAAGTGGCTTGACTCCTTGTATCCCAGTCCCTTGATGCGTTTTTCGCGGGCCAGCCAATCGCGACGTTCGATCGGATCTGGAAAGCTCTGCAGCTTCCTGCGCAAGGCCATATCGCAGTGCTCGCGCAAATAATCGCGCGTGACTACGATGTAACCGGGTCGCTCAACTGGAAAGCGATGTGCCCCTGAAGTCCTCAAGGCAAGCGTCATATCTTCGCGCTTGCCGTCCATTAGCAACGGTCTGATCGCTTCTACAGCACGGAAGCCCATACGCGCCGATGCTCCGGCCGTGAAGATACAGAAGACGAGTTCTTCCCAAAGTTGCTCATCAGACGCAGCGTCCCACACCTTGCGAAACTGATCGAGGCGCGCGCGAATTTCTTTTCGGCGCGCCTTGTGTGTGGCTCGTATGTCTGCAACACCTACGGGCGTGCGCTTTGGTTTCACTGGATTGTCAATATTCAGATTCTAGGTTTGCGCTTCCGGCATGTCAACGAGATCAAATAGAAACTGGGAGCGTTAGCGACCGGTCGAAAGTGGAAGTGAAAAATATTCTTTTGGCCGGTCGCTACCGCTCCCGGTTCTGAATGGTCGCTACCGCTCCCGGTTCTGAACAATGGGGTCTGACACAAAACCGCAACCGCATCGTGTTATCATTTCTTCCTCGCTCGTAACAGAGAGTTACAGACGAGAGTGCGCGGCATGAATACGAACATCAAATTTTCAAAGCAGGGTCGGAGCCTTTCGCTGGCTGCAGTTTTATTGTTGCTCGCGCCGATACCACTAGCGGCCCAGATACCTGCGACCGGACAAAGCGCCCCGCTAACCGTTGTTGCTCCGCAACAGAATCAACCTCCAACAACGACACCCGATAGTCCGCCTCCAGTCTATGGACTTCAGGGTGTGCTGATAGAAACGCTCGATGGCAAGATAGTAGCGGCGCAAGCAGCCGACCAAACATTTAACCCAGCGTCTTCAGTCAAACTTGCTACTGCGCTCGTTGCCCTTAAAAATTTCGGGCCGGATCATCGTTTCACCACCGGCTTTTGGACCGACGGATCGTTAGATAAAACTACCGGGCAAATCACGGGAAACTTATATGTTACCGGGCGCGATCCCTCGTTTCACTATGAACATGCGGTCATGGTCGCGCGACAGTTGAATGGTCTGGGAATTCGCAGCGTGTCTGGCAACCTGATCGTAGCGCCG
>JANLYZ010000001.1:0-1913 GCA_031365905.1 Chloracidobacterium sp.
CTATCAACCACAAGCCGCGCGTGATTAGGAATCGAGATAACTCTCGCCTGCTCTTGCCGCGTGCAAACTGAAGATACGCGCTGGTGCCTGCGAGAAAGACAAAAGTTGGCGCGCAGTAGTGCGTAATCCAGCGCGTGAAGAAAAGCGCGATGTTCGTTCTGCTCAAGTCAGTCGGATCAAACTGCCAGGCGGCGTTGTGAACGAAGTCGCGCGTGTGATCGAGCATCATCACGACCATCACGATGCCACGCAGCAGATCGATTGAGTCGATGCGACGCTTGGTTTGTTCGCTCGTTATCTTCTGTTGTTCCGCCATTTCCAGACCGCGTTTCTAAGGGGCGAGCCCCTCAACCAACACAACCGATTCACCGGTGATCACAACCTCGCCCTTTTGATTCTTTGCAATACCGTCGAGCGTGATGATCTGCTTATCCTGACGCACATCTCTTACTGTTAGGGTGGCGGTGATGGTATCACCCGAAAAGACCGGTGCCAGGAACTTGAGTGATTGCGAGAGATAAATCGCGCCTGCTCCCGGTAACTGATGCGCGATGATTGGCGAGAACAGCGCGCCCGTCAGCATGCCGTGGCTGATTGGTTGGCCGAAGCGAGTGCGGCGTGCGTGCTCTTTGTCAAAATGCAGCGGATTGTGATCGCCAGTCAAATCACCGAAGGTCTGAATGTCAGCCTCGGTGATCGTCTTCGTAACTGAAGCGCTGTCGCCTACTTTGATTTTCATGAGCCCCTTAAGGGACATAGTAACCGCCCTGTGCCGAATAAACATAGGTTCGGTTGTGTTGGTATCAGATCGGGGTTTCTTTTGCGAGGCATTGGCTATCACCGTTACAACGTTGGCTTCCAGTGCTGGAGTTTTGGGCATCCGCAGCAACGAGGCTGCGAAGCAGTCGGAAGAGTGTTAGCCCCATGCGAGGCTTTGCGAGCTTGGGGTAAAACCTGCGTAAAAAAGAGCTCAGCCTGCGAAGCTGGCGACAGAATCACGCCGCTAGCGCGTTTCTGTCGCCTGTTGCACAGGCTCATGATCTTAGTTGACCAATTCTCCCCAGGCTCGCAAGCCTCACCAGGGGCTAATACTCTTTTGCCTGCTTCGCAGGCTGGTTTAACGACTGCTTCTTTACCCCGCCCCGCAAACTAGATTGAACCGAGCACCGCATAGCGCTTCCTAAACCAGATCGATCACACGCACCGAAAGTATGTCCTGAAGCGATCGCAAGGCTGCGAGCGTTGCAGCATCGGCGGCTATGTCGACTTCAATTTCGGCCATCGCTTCCGCGCCCCGCTCGCGACGCCCGAGATTAAAGCGGCTGATGTTTATTCCGTGTTCGCCAAGAATCGTCCCGACGCGGCCGATGACGCCCGGCACGTCGCGATTGCGCATCACCAGCATATGACCTTGCGGCGTCGCCTCGATGTGGAAACCGTCTATCTCCGTGATGCGACCCTCGCGCGCCTGCTCGCCGAAGCCGAAGATTGTTCCGGCAAGAGATTGTTCGGCGTCGTTGCTCAAGACACGCGTGCGAATCGCGGGAACGAAATCCGCGCCGGCGCGCGTGTAACTGGTAGTGACTTTAATACCGCGCTCTTCAGCGATTAGAAACGCATTAACCGCGTTCACTCGCGCGCTTACGTCGCGCAGTAGTCCAGCGAGAAACGATCGTGTTACGGGCGCGGCGTTCAATTCAACAATCTCGCCGGCAAATTCCAGCTTCACTTCGCGCACGGCGCGGTCGACAAGTTGCGCCTGGAACCGGCCGAGTTTTTCGGCGAGTTCGATGTACGGTCGCAGCACTGCCAGTTCCTTCGTGCCCAGCGAAGGAACATTGACCGCGCCGCGCAACGCGCCCGTCAGCAGATAATCGCGCATCTGCTCGGCGACGGTGAAGGCGACGCCTTCC
>JANLYZ010000024.1:0-18628 GCA_031365905.1 Chloracidobacterium sp.
CTCGACAGCTATCATCGGGCCTTTCTACCCGCGGCTCAGTTTATTCAGCAGCACTCCAGGCCAGGCAGCCTTACGATAGGTTCCGGAGAGTTCGCATTCGCATTGGGATTTCACGGCGGATTTTTGATCGATAGTACACTTGGCTATACCTCAGGCAAACGCGCCGATTTTATCATTGTGGACGAAAGGGGATTCATGGAAGCGTTTCGCGGCTATGAGCATAGAGCACCCAAGATCCACGAGTACATTACACGATTACTCGGAAGCGAGCCCGAGGGTGAGGGATTCAAAAGACTGGTTGCTGATTTTAAGCTGTCAAGCGCAGAAGACTCGGGTGCAAGTAATCGATGGTATGAGAACGAACGCGTAGGTGTATCAGTGTTTATTGGCCAGGGTAAAATTGAAGCCATTCAGTTTTACTCTGCCGAGCACCCCAACTTTAATGGATTCAAAGGGCCTCTGCCGCTGGGACTGGATTTCGGAATGTCTCGTGAGAAGGTACGTGAACTGCTTGGCGATCCTCAAAGTGTTACGTCGTCACGGTCCATCTCCAAAGGCCTGGGGCACGCAGGCATTGACAGATACTCTGTGGGCGCCATCAATGTTGCAGTTTCGTACTCCACTTTATCTGGCCAAATTCAGGTTCTAAGTTTTGAATCGAAGGCGAGTGGGTAGCCACAGAGATTTTGTGCAAGCACTCTGTGCCTGAGTCTCCGACGAAGTGCGCTTATACCGGACAGTGCGTGAACGTCTGCCGCTACTTCCTGCCGCTCGAAGCTGCCCGCCCAAGCCAGGGAGCATCCCTAACCCGTCGCATTGCCTGCGCCCGCCTCTGCAGTTGCAGCTTCTCCAGAACGTGATGCACATGATGCTTGACGGTAGCCACACTGAGGCAAAGCTCGTTGGCAATTTCCTTGTTCGAGAATCCGCGCCCCAGTAACTCCAACACCTCACTCTCGCGCCGCGTCAATGCAAGACTTAGATCAGACTCCACGGGATTTGGTTCTCGGCGAAACAAGGCGCGCAGTAGACCTCCCGAAATTTCAGGGGGACAGGCGAGTCGGCCAGCGACGATCTCCAACAGCGAATTGCAGAGTGTTTCGATCGAAGCATCTCGCGCGATGTATCCGCCGAAACCAGCGCGTCCACACCGAATCACTTCCTGTCTTTGTTCGGTAAGACCCAGTGCCACCAGCGACAGATTGGGCCATTCGGAGGCAATCGCTCGCACGTCGAAAAGATCGACACCCTGAGTGACGTCGATCAAAACTACATCAGTGTCGGTAGTCGCGAGCGTATTACGCAGGTTCGCGAGGTCGTTGACCACGGCGATCGCTCGCATGTCTGGTCGGCTGCTAAAACAAGCTGCCAACCCATCGCCGAGCAATCGGACCGGGGTTAATACGATGATGTTCATGTATCTATACCGTAACCGGGCACGAAGTCTGTTTCCCCTGAAACGCTGGACCAAGGTGCTTTTCTTAGGATTGTGAGAAAGCAGTATGGCCAAGGCTCAAGGCAGGATTACGCTAGGGAGACTGAATTTGGCGAGTATCCGATGAGACACAAACCCTGCCAAAAATTGAGCCAATTCATGAGAACGCGAAGACGATATTCTCGCCTCGTGGGAAAGTCAACTATTTCTGGCGACTTTCATTGAGATCTTTTCCGGATGCAAATTGCCATTAATGAATCCGTGGACTCTCAAATGGTAAGTTGATCCGAACAATTTCTAGACGGGCGGCCGCTACTCACTGTCGCGGCGGTGCCTTGGGATGCAGGGGGCAAATTCAGAGGAGTCGATGTAACTCAAACGTCAGGAAGCCCGCTGAATCCAGAAGGAGCGAATTTATTGGCGCCTTAAGTATTCCGAGCGAGTGGTTCTCTCTACGAACGGATTGGTCGGGAAATTTTGGATCCGAAGCACCGAAGAGGAATTTGTTGTTAGGCTTCGCCAGCCCTGTGCGGATCTCTTACACAGTCACAGCTTGCCGGACGCTATTTTCAATCTCCACTGCTCGCCGGAAAAGAATATTGTTTTCCAAGTGGATATGCTGATGCAGGTCCGCTTCAAGTTCTTCAAGCGCGCTGTAGAGAATGCGATAACTGAAGCATGCGTCTTCCGGCAGAGCGAAATTCCCACTGAGTTCGCGGATGGTTCTTAAGATGCCGCCGGCTGCATCGTGCTCTCTCATCATTGCGGCGATGGGTGTGCTGACGGTGCCGAAAGGAGCGAACGGAATCGGAGTGTCATCGAGCACCGCAGTCTCCATCCGGGTGATGTAGGGGAAGAGTATGCCTTCCTCTTTCAGCATGTGCGGTTCCAGCTCAGCCCGCAAAGTTCCAAATTTCGTCCGGATCTCGCGAAGTTCCGGATGGTTCGCTTCGTGAACCCCACAAACTTTTTTCAACAAGCCCGTCAATCGCAGGCATTCGTCACGAGTAAAAACGTGATGCTTGTTCACAATATAATTTGCGAGTTCAGCGAGAGACCGGGCTTTGAAGTCTGTTGCTTCAACAGCCAGACTGGACGTGGGCTGGTCCGCGCTGAGTTGACGAACCAATTCTTCGATATCAACTCCAGCCTGCGTACACGCTTCGGTGAGCGGTCTATTGCCACCGCAGCAGTAGTCGATTCTAGCCTTCTCGAAAATGCGGGTTGCGTTGGGCAGCTCGATGGCCAACTGGCGCACCGTCCTGGTTCGATCGAGTAACATGAATTATTCCTTCCTATACATTCAATCGAATCAAGACTCTCAATGGGCCATAGCCATCAAACTCGCCCATGATTCCGTGGATTGCATGGCGCGTGCCTCCTCAATACTCTGGATCATGGTCCGCATCCACAGCTTGAGCGTACGTTCCAACTTCGGTTGATTATCCTGGGCCTCCAGATCGGCAATCGTCTCGCCTGCCTCATTCAAGGGGATGTAGTGGCAGGGGATCTTCTCGGCCCGATGATCGCTCGCCACAAAGTTCATCAAATGACATTCGCTGCACGGGTGCGTGTGATCCGGGTCAGCGTAGTTAATGCAGGCCAGGGAGTCCTGAAATGCCGACTTCGGTAGCCACGGTGTGCGGACCGAACGTCCATAACCGCCTTGCTCAATGAAAGCCAATTCCGTTTTGAGTAGTTCAAGAATGTCGCGATCGTCTTTGGCGCCTCTGATAATGGTCATGGTCGTCCTCTCATTTCTCCCTGCCTCGAGCGTTGGTTTCCCGATCAGTCTCAAGCGCAACGAGCATGCCGCAGCGTTAACAGCAGATTCGCTCTCAAAGCCAACTACTGTCGCAAGCGCCGGGTGAAAAGTTTCGCACCGCATTGCGGAAAAACTCTCAGCGTCAAGGCTGTGGCCTTCAAGGAAACACCAAATTTAGACCAATATTGACTAGGCACAATGCTTGCCATTCTTCGGTACCAGGAGTTTCTTTGGCTTAGATAAGTGTAGTAACGCACATACGTAACCCTGCACTTACGTTTAAGCTCGTTAAGCTCCGCTATTCCGAATGATGTTAACCAAGCTCTTCCACCGTTGAGGAGGCCGCGAATTTGAAACCGACCAAAGTTATCAAGACGCTGTTCCTCTGCGGATCGGCGTTGAGCCTGGTACTGTGGCTCACCTCGGGGAAACAATCAGAGGCGGTTGGTCGTAGTGATGCGATCTTGAGCCCCGCGGCTCCGATCGTTGAAGATTCAGAGTACGTCGGCAGCGAAACCTGTAAAGACTGCCATGAGGATCAGTTCAAAGCCTTCTCGCACACTTCACACGCGGACCTTTCCAAAATAAAGAGTTGGAAAGGAAAGGTGACTGGCTGTGAAGCCTGTCACGGGCCAGGCAAGGCTCACGCTGCCGAAGGCGATCCCGCTAAGATCATTTCCTTTAAGAACAAATCGTCAAAAGAAATTGCGGAGACTTGTCTTGCCTGCCACGCCGGCAAGGAAGAGCACAATAACTTCCGCCGCGGCGAACACTGGCGCAACGACATCGGTTGCGTTGATTGCCACTCGCCACACCTAACTACGGCCACCAGGAATGTGCCGGGCTCGATTACTCGCGTGACCGCGGCAAATGCCGAAAAACCAGGCTTCGCAACGCTCCACATGTTGCGGGCCGGAGAGCCGCAGCTTTGCCTGGGTTGTCATAGTGAGGTCAAGGCCGCGTTCAATATGCCCTTCCATCACAAAGTTCTCGAAGGCGCGATGAAGTGTAGCGATTGCCATAACCCACATGGCGGTTTCGAACTCAAGCAAACAAGACTCGCCACCGGCGGCGATGCTGCGTGCATCAAGTGTCATGCTGACAAACAGGGTCCATTTACTTACGAACACGCACCGCTGAAGACCGAAGGTTGCGTTGCTTGTCACACACCACATGGTTCAGCTAATCCGAGACTGCTGAGGTTCAGCGCAGTTAACCAACTCTGCCTGACATGTCACAGCGTTGCGCATGACGTTGGAGCGATTGAGCCGGCTGGTCCACAACATAACCAAAACGCGCAATACGCCAATTGCACGGCTTGCCACGTGAAGATCCACGGATCGCAAACGAGTCCTGTCTTCTTCCGATAAGAGGACTAGCGGGTCGGGACTCACCTCGGGTAGGGCACGGCATGCCGTGCGCCTACGAAACTGAACCAGTACGGGTGGTACCGATGAAGGAGTGGTGCCAATGAAGAACAACACTACGAATGTCGCGCGCATGCTCGCGCAACTCGCGCTCAGTCTTACGCTCCTGGTTGGTGTCGTGAGCGCGCAGCAATCATTGCCTGCGGCGTCTCCCTCGCCCACGCCAAAGAAGGCCGCGGCGAAACCGGAAAGCACTCCGGTAGAAGCCGGCGAAGATCATGGCAACTACACGATCATATCCAGCATAGAGATTGGCTATCGCGGAATCGCAGTAGGTGGCGACAAAAACAAGTATCGCAGCGACTTGAACTACAAGGCGGGGCCGCGCCTCTTCGATTCGAGCTTTCTAGTTAGAGCCAAAGAAGGCAAAGGCACCGTGTTCGATACGTTGCTGGTGACGTCAACCGGTTGGGGCTCCGATCCCTACAGTAACCTGCGAATCAATGCCGAGAAACCAGAGCTTTATCGCTTTGACGCCACCTACCGGCGTTTCAAGTATTTCAGATTTCTCAACAACCTGGTGAACCCGAATTGGGTCTTCTCACCGGCGAGCTTCAGTGTGGCTCCCAATCCAGTAACTGGTCTGCACGGTTACAACACGAACACCGAGATGGGAGATTTCGATCTCACGATACTGCCGAAGAACCGAAAGATCAGGTTCACGCTCGGCATTTCACCTGAGCGCTATGGTGGTCCGGCGTTCACCGACTATCACCTCGGCGGAAACGAGTTTAGCCTTCGCTCCCAGATCAGCTCACGGGCGACTGACTATCGCGTCGGGGCTGACGGTCGGGTTGGAGCAATTGATTTTTCTTTCCTGCAGGGACATCGACGGTTCACCGACGATAGTCTTATCAACCTCGGTAACACGCCGGGGATCAACCTGAATCCCGCGGCCGCCATTTTCACAAGTTTCAATCGCAACGAACCCGTTCGTGGCAATGTCAATTACACGCGGTTCAGTGCGCACACGCTGGTGGCAAAAAGGCTGGACATCACCGGACGCATCGTTTACAGCAAGGCCTCCAACACCTTTGCCCTTATCGAAAGCTTTACCGGCAGAAACTTCAATACAAGGATTACCGGATTTCCTCCCGGCCCTCTTCCCGCTACACCTAACATTCTCAATCTCGGTTCTTACAATCTGGTCGGCGGCACCAGCCGTCCGGATACACTTGGAGATATTGGCATCACTCTCCTAGCCACCGACAAGCTGCGGATCTCAAATACGTTTCGCGTTGAAGACTTCAAGATCGATGGCGCCGCGCTGTTCAGCGATTTCTTCTCCGTGACGCGTGGCGCCGGACCGACGCTCAGAACCGACACGATAAGCTTCAGCAATTTGCCCGTTAACAAAGGTACCAAGTATCGGAAGTATCAAGACACGCTCGAAGCCGACTACCAGTTTAATGCTCGCTACTCGGTCCACTTCGGTTACCGCTACGGCAGCCGCCGCATCGAGCAAACGCTCAGCGGATTTGGCCTAAACACCAATGCACCGGCGCTCCTTGTTCCCGAAGACGAATTACAAACCAATCACACGAGGGCGTTCTTTGGTGGCTTCAAGGCGCGACCGCAAAAGAATTGGAGTATCTACTTCGACGGCGAACACGGCACGGCCGACAACGTCTTCACGCGTATAGGAAATTATGACTACACCAACATACGAGCGAAGAGCCGGTACTCGCCGAGCAAGAATCTAAATTTCAACGTCACTTTCATTGCCAAGAACAACGCTAATCCGTCGGAGATAGCCGGCGTCTCACTGCAGGACTTTGGCGTCAGCACAAAGTCTCGCCTATTTACTTCAGCCGTTGACTGGTCCGCGAATTCAAAAGTTTCATTCAGCGCCGGTTACAACTACAACTGGGTAAACAGCGATGCCGTAGTCGATTACTTCTACAACAGCATCAGGCATCCCATTGGACACAGCCTGTACTTCCTAAGAAACAATTTTTTCTACGTTGATACGAACGCTCAGCTTTCGCCGCGTGTGACGCTGTTTGCCGCCTATCGCGTGAATCAGGACAAAGGGCAGGGCAGCCGTCTCGCCGATCCGACCGGCACGCCTGGCAGTTTGATCAACTCCTATCCAATGAGCTTTCAGTCACCGGAAGCGCGGCTTGCGATCAAGATCAACCGGCGATTGGATTGGAATGTCGGCTATCAATACTACAACTACAACGAAAGCGCGCTCGTCGGCCCGCGACCGCAGAATTATCACGCGCATCTCCCGTACACGTCGCTGCGTTTCTATTTTGGTCGCCGGGAATAAGTTTATCCAGCCTGCGGAGCAGGTGACAGCATAAAGCCCAGGGTGAAGCGAAGCGGAACCCTGGGTCGTAAACCCTAACAATCAGTTAGCCCGCGTAGCGGGCGACAGATTAGCGCGAATGGTTTTCTGTCGCCCGTTTCACGGGCTGGAATCGATTTTTGCCGCTTACCCAGGGTTCAGCTTCGCTTCACCCTGGGCTTTATGCTTTCGCCTGCTACGCAGGCTAGTCGAGTATTTCTCTTTGCGACCGGCGAAGCTGATGGGATGAGGCGAAGGCAAATTCAATATCTGAAACCACCACTGTTTGCCTCAGTCGTCGTCGCGTTGCTACTAACGTTAGGTTTCAACTCAAACGCGCGGAGACGTAGCGTTACACTTGAATCACAGAGACCCGCGCAGCGTCAGCGTCCCAAGGCAAAAGTTGCCACAGCGAAGCAGCCGCGAATCGATTACGCAAACTTCTCCCACCAGACGCATGTGATACAGCAGAAGTTGGCTTGCGATTCGTGCCACAAATTTCCGACTAAGAATTGGAAAGACGTTCGCGTGGGCGATGCTGCCTTTCCCGACGTGGCGGAGTTCCCGGACCACTCCGCTTGTTTGAGTTGTCACCGGCAACAGTTCTTCGCGCGTGAGCGGCCCGCGCCGCTGATTTGCTCCAACTGCCACGTCGCCAACAGTCCGCGTGACACGACTCGCTTTCTGTTTCCGAGTCTCGGTGACGTTGTTGATGGGAATCGCAAGCGGCGTGACGTGATTTCAGAATTTGCCGTGAGCTTTCCGCACGACAAGCACATGGACGTGATTGGGAGCAATGTTCCGAGTTTCCAAACAAACAGCCCTTTTCACTTTATAAACGCATCATTTCGCCAGGCGAAACCCAAACCTTTATCAGAACCCGGAGCGGTAGCGACGGGCCGGAGAACAATGTTGGGCTTTGGGCCGGTCGCTACCGCTCTCGGTTCTGATTTTGCGCCACCGGGCCAGGAAAGCGATCCTAAGCTCTGCGTGATCTGTCATCAGACTTACCGGCCGCAGGGCGACTCTCCGGAAGAATATGTAACCAAACCACCGAAGACACTGGGTGATGCTTTCTGGTTGAAGAAGGGTACGTTCAAGAGTATTCCAGTCAGCCATGCGCAGTGCGCGGCGTGTCACAACACTGAAGCGGGTATCGAGCCGGCACCCTCGAAGTGCGACGTTTGCCATAAGTTTTTGCCGGCACAGAAGGACCCGGTCGACTTTGATCCGAAGCTGCCAGCCGCGATGGGCATTACTGATCAGATGATCCTGGCTCGCTGGCAGCAGCGCGCATCGGCGGCAACATTTCCGCATGACGGTGGTGCGCATCCGGCGTTGGCTTGTACCACCTGCCACGACGTTCGGACGATGAACACGGCGGATGCGAAGTCATTGAAGGTCGCGATCAAATCGTGCGGCGGCGCGGATGGGTGTCATATAACGGCGACTACTGACGACGGCGGCGCCTTGAATTTCGAAATCGATCAACGGAAAGCAAAGGCCGAATTTCAGTGCACGAAGTGTCATCTGACGTTCGGCGCGCAGCCTTTGCCCGCGGATCATATTGCAGCGATACCAGTGCCGGCGGTGAAGTAAGGCCTGATAAGTGATTGAACGACACGGAAAATTTCTTCGGCTCTGCCGCCTGATGTGCGGACGGTCTCTGACCTTCCGAGAGTCCGATGGATCAAATCGGGGCTCCGCCCCCGCTTGGGGCGTAGCCCCAGAAAATGAGAGTGCAGAGGAACGGTGGGGCGGAGCCGCCACCGCACATCAGACGGCAGAGCCGCAAGACCGGTCAGCGCGAAAGCTGGCTGTGACCCACGCAAAAGCTGCTTGGGCATCGTGTGGCAGCTCCGGAGGAGCCGGATGTTTATAGAAAACCGGACCAAACAAGAATCTCAGCTCCGTAGGAGCGCAATATGTGAATCGTTGCAGCAGTCAAGCGATGTACATTGCGCTCCTACGGAGCTGCAACGAATATCCAAATCGAAACTCTATAAACATTTTGTCCCTACGGGACTGTTTCTTTTGGCAGTTGCCGTTTGTGTTTTCCTCTTCGCTCCGATTTCGCACGTCTCAGCGTCGCGTTCTCGGGTTGATCCGGGAAGTTTGCTTAACTCGCCTGAGCCGCAAGATCAGAACATCGACTTTTCAAGGTTCCGGCACGACAACACAAACCATGCGCGGCTTCCCTGTTTGCTCTGCCACCGGCGCGAAAGTAATTCGGCGAAACCCACGCTGCCGGGAGGCGGTGGACACTTACCGTGCACCGGTTGCCACGCGAAAGAGTTTGCGAATTCGTCGAGCCCGGTCTGCACCGTCTGTCATACGAACACGCAGTCTGGAACGCTGAAGGCTTTTCCACCCCTCGGGAGTTTTGGCGTGAAGTTTGATCATGCAACCCATACGCGCGGGCCAGGCGTTAGCTGTTCGACTTGCCATCGTCCGTTGCGCAGCGGCCAGGCGCTTTCAATACCCGGGGGCGCAAACGCGCACGTCACCTGTTATCAGTGTCACTCACCACAGGCACAGGCGAATGGCCGTGATATTTCTTCGTGTGGCACGTGCCATCAACCGGGGCGTTCTTCGCGCACCTCCACGCAAGCCGCGGCATTCAAAGTTGGGTTTGGTCACGCGAAGCACACGGCGCCGAAGCTCAACTGCACCGCCTGCCATAGCGTCAGAGCAGGAATGCCGCAACGCAAACAGGTAACGGCGCCGCTGGCGCTTAATCATCATGCGCCTGCCGGAACGACAAGCTGCGCCACTTGTCACAACGGCAAGCGCGCTTTTGGCGGCGACGATTTTTCGACCTGCACCAAGTGTCATCGCGGGCCGCAATGGCACTTCTGACAAGTCACTTAAGGACTACGAGGAGATTCACATGAGGATCGCAATCACTTTTTCGTTGCTGCTCGCATTGGCTGTTTTCGTGTCGACGAGTTCTGTCTCGCGATCTACCGCGCAAACTGCGACGCCGAGCGACGGACGCAAGGCACCCGAAGTCCGTGTGTTGGGACAGGAAGCGAAGCTGGGCACAATCACCTTCAGTCACATCGATCACATCACGAAGAATCGCAATCTTGCCGGAACCGCGCCGATGGCCTGCATCGAGTGTCATCACACGGCGCAACCTGCGGCTGAGGCCGGTAAGCATCCGCCGCTAAAAACGGCGTGGCCAGCCGATCGTACATCGACCTTGACAATCGATCAGTTCGACAAAGATCCGCAGGCGCCGGTAGTCGTGGTTTGTCGCGACTGCCATTCGCGGGCCGATACGAAGCCGAAGCTACTGCCGGAAATTCCGCAGATAAAATTAGAGGAAGGGACGGCGCTTATCACTTTGACAAACCAGCAGGCGTTTCATCGCAACTGCGCCGGCTGTCACGACGAAATAGTGAAGACTCGCAAAGATGTTAATCCGCCCACTTCCAAAAAGTGCATGTCGTGTCACAAGAAGGCGGCGGCTTGAGTATGATTCAGGAACTTTTGATCGAGTACGGAAGTGACGACAAGCCAAAGCTCATCAAGACATGAGATTTCACTTTTTGTACCGCGAAGCGGTTTCGACCTTCAGCCCGACGTCGCCGCTTTGCGGCTACGTTGGGTATAGAGCATGAAAGAGGACGCAACCCCATCGGGGTTGAGGCGGATTGGAATTCGATATCCCAGGGTAGCCGCGGCGGCAACTGCGGGGTCCCCGCGCGGGCGGCCCGCGTGGGGTGCGAGCCCTGGGCTGAAGGTTGGAACCGCTTCGCGGTACGTGATTAGAGCTTCCAAAGCTTATCGGACAAAGGCTGCGGAAAGTTTCCCATGTTCCATCAAACTGAGGGAAAGTCCGCACAGAGTCAGGTTGTCGGTCGAGTTGGGTCGACAAATGCATTCACTAATGGGCGATTTCTCTTTAACAGTCTAGCGGCACGGTCGTTGCGCTTCATGAAATGGATTGAGAGGCGA
The DNA here is from genome assembly GCA_031365905.1 of Chloracidobacterium sp. Classification (GTDB taxonomy): domain Bacteria; phylum Acidobacteriota; class Blastocatellia; order Pyrinomonadales; family Pyrinomonadaceae; genus PSRF01. The sequence continues at coordinate 10,884 of JANLYZ010000024.1, forward strand.
TTAGCCGTCGCAACGCGGACCCGAAATTGAGGAAAAGGAAAGTGATCATGAAGTTGAATCACATGAAGAAACTCGGAATCGCAGCCTTTGCGGCTGCCACGCTTGCTGGTGTTGGTCTGCTGCCTATGCCGGCGCGCTCTAACCAGGATGATGCCGCTTCGACCTACAAAACAAAGTGCGTCGCCTGCCATGGTGCGAAGGCCGAGAAGAAGTTCGACGCAACGATCGCCGAAGACGAAATGGTGAAAATAGTGATGACCGGCAAGAAGCCCGAAAAGCCGCCCAACATGCCGGCGTATGGTGAAAAAGGTATCACTGAAGATCAGGCAAAGGCGTTGGTTGCTTATATGAAATCACTGAAGTAGTCGCGCAGCGTTCAGCGAGTTAATGCAATTTTACCTGTGCCGCTATTTTCAAAAATGGCGGCATGGAAGCATTTCTATTTAGACTTCCTGTTAAGGAGGACAAGGGTGAACGAGGAAACAGAAAAGACTCAAAAAATCCCCAGCCTCGTCCACAACTACCTAAGCTTTTGCGGCGCCGCTATCGCGGCCGCCAGCCTTTGCAGCATTTTTCTGCTCTTTCTCCTCGAAGTCTCAGGAAACAACAGCAATGCCTACCTTGGAATTTTCGCCTATGTGCTCCTTCCGTCCATCCTCGTGTTCGGCCTGTTGGTGATTGCGATCGGAATGTTATGGGAACGTCGTCGCCGGCGGCGGCTATCGCCCGAGGAGATCGCGCAGTTTCCCAGAATTGATTTCAATAGTGCAAACAGCCGGCGCGTATTCTTCACCTTTATCGGTGTCAGCATGATTTTTGTTTTCATGAGCGCGTTCGGGAGTTATCGTGCGTTTGAACACACCGAGTCAGTAGCCTTCTGCGGTCAAACCTGCCACGAAACCATGAAGCCCGAGTTCGTCGCCTACGGCGTCTCGCCGCACGCGCATGTGCGTTGTGTTGAATGTCATGTTGGTTCGGGCGCCGGGGGTTACGCCCGTTCGAAGATCACCGGCTCCTATCAACTCTATGCCGTTATCTTCAACAAAGTGCCGAAGCCGATCACGACGCCGGTACACACCATGCCGGCGACGATTGACACCTGCGAGAAGTGTCATTGGCCCTCGCGATATTACGGCAATCAACTGAAGACGTTCAGCCATTACGGCTACGACGAACAGAATAGTCTCCGCACAACACGAATGCTGCTCAATGTCGGTGGTGGTGATCCGTCGACCGGGCCGGCGGCCGGAATTCACTGGCACATGAATCTTGCTAACGAGGTTAGCTACATCGCCGCTGACGATCATCGTCAGGTAATTCCCTGGGTTCGCGTCAAAGACGGACAGGGCAACATCACTGAGTATATTGATCGAAACAGGCCGCCGAGTTCAGAGCTGCTGGCGAAAGGGGAGACGCGCCAAATGAATTGCATCGACTGCCACAATCGACCGGCGCATACCTATTTGCCACCTGATGTGGCCCTTGATCAGTCGTTCGCAGCCGGCCGGCTGGATACCTCTATTCCCTATCTTAAACGTGAAGCCAGCGCTGTGCTTAGCAAACCCTACAACACGACTGACGATGCGTTGAGCGCAATCTCAGCGGGTCTTGATCGTTTCTATAGCAGTTACTACGCCGACCTCTATGCAAACAAGAATGCGGTGATGAAATCCAACATCACAGAGATTCAGCGTATTTATCAGACCTATTTCTTCCCCGAGATGAAGACCGATTGGCAGACACATCCCAACAATATCGGGCATCTCTATTCTTCTGGATGCTTTCGTTGCCACGACGGCGAGCACGTGAGCAACACGGGCAAAGTCATACGCAGCGACTGCAGTGTTTGTCATCAGGTCCTCTACGACTCGGCCGGCGCAATGGAGAAGAACGCGAAGACCGGACCCTTCCAACACCCCGTCGATCTTGGGGGCCTGGCCGTCAAGAAATGCGTGGAGTGTCACAAAGCAAACAAGCCGTTTCAGCATCCGGTGAACCTCGGGGACATTTCAATGTTTCAGTGCGTGGAGTGCCATCCGAAGGCGGATAAAAAGACCTTGAAGTAGCAAGAGTTGTTAGCGCAGTGTGATTTCTATGGGCGAACACAACGTCGAACAGTTTGACGAAACGAGCTCGCAGGCTTTCATGAAGGCGCTGCTTGATGATCTGCGTGCGCTTGAGTACATGATCGAGCATGATCTACTCGAAAGCGGTGTCGCTCGAATCGGCGCTGAGCAGGAAATGTTCTTGATCGATAGTAGCTGCCGGCCTGCGCCGCTTTGTTTAGAAGTGCTTGAGATTGCGAAGGACTCCCGCCTGACAACCGAAATTGCCAGATTCAATTTGGAAGCCAACCTGCCTCCGCTAGTGCTTAGGGGACGATGCTTTTATCAGCTGGAGCAGGAGCTAAGCGAACTATTGTCTTTGGTGCGCGAAAGTGCTGCGGCGCTTGGAAGCGATGTGTTGCTTTCCGGCATTTTGCCAACGCTACGGAAATCAGATCTGACTTTGGAAAACCTCACGCCGTTGCCACGCTATCACCAGCTTAATCGTGGGGTGATTGGTTTGCGCGGCGGTCCTTTCTCAATCCACATCAAAGGGCTGGACGAACTAGAAATTACGCACGACAACATGATGATGGAATCTTGCAACACAAGTTTCCAGGTGCATTTTCAGACCAGCGCTGCTGAGTTCGCATCCCACTACAATATGGCCCAGGCGATCACAGCTCCAGTGATCGCTGCCGCAGTTAACTCTCCAGTCTTGTTTGGTCACCGCCTGTGGCAGGAAACGCGTGTGGCGCTATTTCAACATTCGGCTGACGCCCGCTCCCCCAACCAACTCGCCCGCAGCCAGCCAACGCGAGTCAGCTTTGGTGATAATTGGCTCAAGAATTCAGTGGTGGAACTATTCCACGATCAGATTTCTCGCTTTCGTCCCATCATGATTACTAAACCGGACGAAGATCCCTTTCAGGTATTGGCTCGCGGCGAGATTCCATTTCTCTCCGCGCTGAGAATGCACAATGGCACGGTCTGGCGTTGGAACCGCGCGTGCTATGGAGTTGCCGATGGAGTTGCGCATTTGCGTATTGAAAACCGTGCTTTGCCTTCTGGTCCAACAGTCCTGGATGAAACTGCGAATGCGGCTTTCTTTATTGGACTGATGGTGGCGGGATCAGAAGAATACGGCGACATTACCAAGAGCCTGAGTTTCGACGAGGCCAAGAGCAACTTTTTCGCGGCTGCTCGTCACGGATTGAATGCGCAGTTTGCGTGGCTTGATGGGGAGAGTTGCAGCGCAACCTCATTAATTCTTAATCGGCTCCTGCCGTTGGCGCGCACTGGCCTCAAACAGGCTAACGTGGATTCGAACGACATTGACAAATATCTTGGCGTGCTTGAAGAGCGGGTTCGCAGCGGCCAAACTGGATCGCAATGGATGCTCAAGTCTCTGGCGGCCCTTAACGATATACAAGAATCGACGGATGTCAGTACGCGAGTGTTGACCTCAACTATGCTCGCGCGACAGAGAGAGGGCAAGCCTGTGCATGAATGGGAATTAGCTGAAGCCGGCGAGTTAGAAGACTGGAGTCAGAGCTATCAAACCGTCGGACAGTTTATGTCAACCGATCTGTTCACCGTTCGGCCGGGCGATCTGGTTGATCTCGCGGCCAGCGTTATGGACTGGCGGCACATCCGGCACGTCCCGGTCGAAGACGATCAGGGTCGCCTGGTTGGTCTAGTAACTCATCGCGGACTCTTACGCCTCGTAAGTAGCGGTTCGACGGCAAACGGCAAACAACCACTGACTGTGGGCGAGATCATGAAGGCGAATCCCACGAGCGTTAGTTCGGCCACACCAACTTTGGAAGCGATCGAGATCATGCGCAACTCTAAGATTGGTTGTCTTCCGGTTGTGGACGACGGACAGCTGGTGGGAATTGTCACCTCTTACGATTTCCTTACTGCGACCGCGCGCCTTTTCAAAGAACATCTGGCGAGCTCGGCGAAGCCATCAGGAGCAAAGAAGAGAACGCAGGGAGCATCAGCCTAAAGGAGGAGGTTTAGGCCCGAGGGGCCGGTATTCAATAGCCGCGCCCTTGAGGGCGTGGATCAAGCGGCGACGAGGTGATGAGCGCCGAAGGTGCGGCACTAATCTCAGGCGTAAGGCATGGAATGTCGGCCCGTCGGGCCTCAAAGACGTGATTTAACAACCACCACGCCCTCACGGGCGCGGCTATTGATTGCCGGCCCTCTGGGCCTCAAACGTCAGGAGCAAACCTCCTTCATGTTCGATTGGTCTCCTCTATAATGTTTTGACTACACGATTCACCGAAACCTTTAAAGCGAGAACAACGCCTCTGCCAAATCAAAAACAAAAAATTCTCGTCGTCGATGACGAAAAGATGATTCGCTGGTCGCTCGGCGAAGCGCTACGCGGTTGGGGCTTTGAGCCAATCGAGGCCGACACTGCGAGCGCCGCGCTGGCTGCCTTTGAAGCAGAGCCGCCGGCGGCGGTGTTGCTCGACATCAACTTGCCCGACGGCTCGGGCCTCGAAGTGCTGCGAAAGATTCGGCACCGTCAGGCGGATGCCGTTGTGATCATGATCACGGCGAACGTGTTGGTAGACGAGACGATCGCGGCGCTGCGCGGTGGCGCTTACGATTTCATCGGTAAGCCAATCAATCTGGAAGAACTCCAGGTCGCAATTCGGAACGGGATTGAAGCTGGCCGGCTGCGCAAAGAAGTGACCCGGTTTCGGCGCGAGCGGGCGCAGCAGTTTAGTTTCGATCAGATCATCGGTGAGTCGCCGGCGATGAAGGAAATGCTCGGGATCGCGCGAAAAGTTGCCGAGAGCGAAGTGTCATCAGTCTTGCTGCAAGGCGAATCCGGAACCGGCAAGGACCTGGTTGCTAAGGCGATTCACTATCAGTCAAATCGTTCGGAAGGACCGTTCGTGGCGATCAACTGCGCCGCGTTGCCGGGAACTCTGATCGAAAGCGAACTCTTCGGTTACGAGAAGGGCGCGTTCACCGACGCAAAAACTCGCAAGGAGGGTTTGTTTCAACAGGCTGAGGGCGGCACTCTCTTCCTTGATGAGATTGGCGAACTCGAGCTCAGTCTGCAAGCCAAACTTCTGCGGGTCCTCGAGGAGGGCGCATTCCGGCGCGTGGGCGGCCTTAAGGATATTCCTTTCGACGCGCGGATCATCGCAGCTTCGAATCGAGATTTGAAAACGGAGAGTGAAGCGGGTCGATTCCGGTTGGATCTTTATTATCGCTTGTCAGTTATCCAAATCGACATTCCACCCTTGCGCGAGCGCGTCGATGATGTCCTGTTGCTCACCGACCACTATATCGAAACGTTTGCCGACCGGCTGCGCAAACGCGTTCATACAATTGCTCCGGAGGTGGCTGCGGCATTTCGGCGCTATGACTGGCCGGGCAACGTCCGCGAGCTGCGCAACGTCATCGAGCGCGCCTTGATCCTCGAAGATGGCGACGTGATCACGATGAAGTACGTGCCGCGAGCGGTGATTGAGGGAGTCAGACAGTCAATCGCGGAAGATGCCGGAACAGTCGCCGGTGCGGCATCCCATTTTCGTTTACCTGCGGACGGAATATCGCTGGATGAGGTCGAGATGGAATTGGTAAGGCAAGCAATCGAACGCAGCGGCGGCAATCAGACCAAAGCCGCGGAGTTGCTCGCCATCTCGCGCGACCAGCTACGCTACCGCCTGAAAAAATTGGAGGAGCACCCAGAATCCGGCGTTAACGGGTCCGCGAAGAAATGAAGAACGCTGCGAACGCTCAGGCCCTTGAGCAATCTCTCAAGGAGCTTGCCGACATCAAGTTTGCTCTTGACCAATCGACGATTGTCGCAATCACCGATCAGCGCGGCATCATCACTTTCGTTAATGACGAATTCTGCCGCATCTCGAAATACTCTCGCGAGGAATTGTTAGGACAAGATCATCGCCTCATCAATTCCGGCTATCATCCAAAAGATTTCATACGAGATCTTTGGACCACGATTGCGATCGGGCAAGTCTGGAAAGGCGAGCTCAAGAATCGCGCCAGCGACGGGTCCATCTATTGGGTCGACACGACCATTGTTCCCTTTCTCAATGCCGAGGGAAAGCCCTATCAGTACGTGGCGATTCGCCACGATATTACCCAACTCAAATTGGCTGAAGAGAAAATTCGACAACAAACAGCCGAACTGCAACGCGCGGCGCAGCTTTCAATAATAGGTGAGCTAGCCGCAGGTCTCGCCCACGAAATCAAGAATCCGCTCGCGGGGATTCAGGGGGTCGTCGATATCTTGATCCGGCGTCGCGACGCGAACGATCCTGAGCGTGAGGCGTTGGAGGGTGTGCGACATCAGGTTGAGCGAATAGACGCCACCGTGCGCACCCTGCTCGATCGAGCGCGTCCGCGTGGCCATAAGCCCACGCGCACCTCACTTACGGAGGTCACGCAGCGGGCGGTTAACCTCGCCACTGCACAACTGAGCGGAAAGCTGACTTGGGACAATCGAGAGCGCCTCGAATTTGAGTTCCCGGCAGACGACATCGTGCTGTCTGCCGACGCTGGGCAGATCGAAGATGCAGTGCTCAATTTAATTATCAATGCTCTCGAAGCCATCGAAGGCAGCGGCCGGGTCGGCGTCAGTATCCGGCTGGCGGAGAATACAACCGAAGATGATTTTCCGGACGAAGCCGTGATTGAAGTATCCGACAATGGCCGCGGCATCACTGAGGAAGACATGGCGCGAATCTTCAACCCTTTCTTTACGAAGACCGAAGGTGGTACCGGCCTCGGGCTCCCCGCCGTAAGGCGCATTGCTCGCTTGCATGGCGGACGGGTTGAGGTGAAGTCTGTACCAGGCGAAGGTTCAACATTCACCCTTCACCTGCCGCTAACTCACCCACAGTAAATTCAAATTTCCTGAAAGCTCCTTCACAAAGACTCGCCCAAACTGTCCAACCTTTCCGCACTTCTAACTCTTGCCTTGGGAATTTTTCGCAATCCCAGATCAGTAGACCTCGGTTTTATTGACTTCTTCTCAGGCACAGCCATTGCGCTACTAACCTGCATAACTGTTGTGTCGCCTTTCTTACGGTGATACACCGCGATGTTTGAGGAATAAACAATCTCTGCCGGTCTTCGCGCTCTCCTCGCGTTAATGCGGGAGAGCGCCCCACGGTTCATCAGTCATCATGTCGACGCCGGGTGAGTTGACGGAGCGGAGGGCGGGCAGATTCGCTTTGGCGTTAAGCCGTAAGAAAGGAAAGCTACGATGAATACAAAACGACTTCTTATGACCGCTGCTTTTATTTTAGTCGTGGGCCTCGGAGCAAGTGCAACTGCGCAACGAAAGACAAGCCTGCAGGACTTCATCATTCCGCCGCCACCAGTCGATACAACCGTGACCATGGAGCTGAACTCCGTCGAAGTTACGGACGGAGTCATAGCCCTCGATCCAAAGCGGGGCGACACAGTGTTCGGTTACGGCTTTCTTGGACAAACTTCGGGAGACCTGCCCGGTTCGTTCATGTTCTCAATGAATTGTTTCCCCGCCTCCTTTGCGCCCGGAGGAACAAACGAAATTACTGGCGGCATGTGGACGCTGCCGGTTTATATGCGACCCTACAAGGGACTAGACACTACCTACATGGGCTCGCTCTTCGGCACTTTGGTGAACGGCTCGATGGATTGGGACAAGACAGTTGACTGTTC
>JANLYZ010000028.1:0-8216 GCA_031365905.1 Chloracidobacterium sp.
AAGAAGCTTCCAGGCGCGCGCAAAACGGCCATGCCGGAGTTTGTCCCGCCGCAGCTCGCCACACTGGTTCGCGAGCCGCCGCAGGGCGACGAGTGGCTGCACGAATTGAAGTTTGATGGCTATCGCATGGTTTGTCATTTGAATCGCGGCAAGGCGCGTTTCTGGAGCCGCAATGGCAAAGATTGGACTGACAAGTTTCCGAATCTTGCCGCGGCACTGAAGTCGTTTCCGGCTGTCACGGCGATCCTCGACGGCGAGGTTGTGATCGTCGACAAGGAAGGTCGCAGCAGTTTTCAGAGGTTGCAGCAGTCGATGGGTAGAGGTGGCGATAAAGTTCCGGCGTTTGTATTTGAGATCTTCGATCTGATTTACCTGGATGGTTACAGCCTCACGCAAACACCACTGCATGAGCGGAAGGCTGTGCTCGAGAAGCTCGTTGGTTCCGCGAAGGCCAAAGGCGTACTGCGCTACAGCGATCATGTGGAGGGAAACGGCGGGCTGTTTTTCAAGCAGGCCTGCGAATACGGCATCGAAGGCATCGTTTCCAAACTGGCAAATTCGACTTACGAGTCAACACGAAATCGAAATTGGCTCAAGACCAAGTGCATCAAGCGGCAGGAATTTGTGATTGCGGGCTACACGCCTTCGAAGAAAGAGTTTCCCGGTTTTGGTTCACTGATCCTGGGCGTTTACGACAAGAAGCAGCTTATCTATTGCGGCAGGGTAGGCACAGGTTTCAGCATCAAGCAGCGTCTCGCGCTTCAGAAAAAACTCGATCGCTTGTCGCGGTCGACCATGCCGTTTGCGACGATTCCAAAAGACCCTGGCCTGCGGAATGCGCATTGGGCCAAGCCACAGTTGGTTGGCGAAGTTGAATTTATGGAATGGACTGCGGACGGTTTGATTCGGCATCCGTCGTTTCAGGGATTGCGCGAGGACAAGAAGCCGACAGAGATTGTTAGGGAAGAACCGTCCTAGAATTTTCACGTTTGGTACTAGTCAATATGCTCCTGCATCAATTCTTTGTTAATAGCGACAGCCGCTTGGGCACCTTCGGAGGCCGCGACAATTACAAGCTGGACGAAACGCGAGGCGTCGCCCGCCACGTACAGTCCCGGAATCTCAGTCTTTTCATAGTCGAAAGTACGGACGCAACCTTGGTCAGTCAATTGGCAACCCAGCCTCTCCGCCAACTTCGAACCTTGTCTTTGTCCGGCGCTGAAAAACATTGCACGCACCTCGATCGATTCTCCATTAGCAAACAGAACCCGCTCCAAGTTGCCCTCTTTTCCTTCGAGCCGCACGATGTTGTTTTCAATTAGCGCAATGTCATGTTTCTTTAATCGTTGCTGCTCCGATTCGGACAGTTGCGAGAGACCGTCGGTGCAGAGTGTTAGGTGTCGACTCCACAGCGTTAGCTCGAGCGCCAGGCCTAAGCCGTTTTCTCCTCGCCCATAAACTGCCAGCGGCTGATCGCGAACTTCCCAGCCGTCGCAGTAGGGACAATGAAAAACGCTCGTGCCATAAAACGCCGCCAGTCCTTCAATCTCAGGAACATCATCAACGACACCGGTCGCCAACAGAAGTTTGCGTGAAGCCAGCCGTTCACCAGTGTTCAGGGTGATTTGAAAGTTGTTTCCCAAACGTTGCGCGTCTATTACTTCCGTCTGTCTGAATTCGACCGTTTCATACGGCCGCAATTGCTCGCGTCCAACACGCAGGAATTCTGCGGGTTCACTGCCATCGCGCGTTAGGTAGCAGTGAAGGCCATGCGACTTCGCATTTCGAGGTTGCCCGGCATCGCAAACCAGCACCCGACGCCGGCAACGGCCCAGGATGAGCGCTGCGCTGAGTCCGGCTGGACCGGCGCCAACGATGATGACATCAAACACGGTTCCGCTCAGTGTCCTTTATAAGAAGTTGAGTTGAACTTAGTTAGGGGAAGCTTCGGGCTGCCCGTCTCTTGGGGAAGCGTGAGTATAGCAGAGCGACGTTAAGGCGAGTGGAACGATTTCAAGGGCTTCGGATCTAAAGTAATAGGGGCACGGCATGCCGTGCCCCTACATCATCTAGAAGAGCCTATCGGTGTGTTTACTGATCGCCAGCCGGGGGCTTGGCGCCTTGCGGGCACAGCCAGAGTTCGACCAGCAGCACATCGCGCGGTGGTCCAACCAGAGTGACGATGCGTTGCTGATTGATGCCCCTCGAGTTGACGAGGTAGTCGACGATGCGAGTTGTATTTTTCTGCACTTCGCCCGCTCGTCCGTTCTGTCCGGGATAAACGATCACATAGGCTGTCGCCCCAGGATCGTTTTGCAGTTCGATTGCGTAGTTGTCCAGGCGTGCCTTCAAGTCGTTGTAGGCAATCGCCGGGAACTCATCAAACTTCTTACATTCGACTGGAACCGGGAACTGCACTGTGCAGGTCGCGGTGCAATCGAGATTGTATCCACCCATCGAGAGCGTCGCGGTCACTGATTGCCCGGCGAGTCCGGTTGTATCTACGTGAATCGTATCGGTTCCCTGGCCGTCAATAATGTGGCCGGCTGAGACGGTCCAGTTATAGACCTGTCGCACCCCAGGAGAGCCGCCCGAAACAGTTGACCTGAAGGTCAGCGGTTCGTTTACAACGACTCTGTCAGGACATTCAATAGCAACGTTAGGACAGACAGGAGGCGGAGGCGCGCAATGTTTAACCAGGACTGCCGTTGACGCAAACGCCTGGCAGGCTTCGTCGCCGCTGCCAGTATCGATGTCAACGTAGGCTTGATAGTAACCGGGTTGAAGCCCGCCTAGGTCCCAGGTGACTTCGGCGCCGTCGCCTGCGATGCGGCCGGCGTTGCTGGTCCAGCGATAGCTGATGGGATAGTTCGAGGTGGCGCGCGCGTTCAAGTGAACAATCGCGGGGCCTTCGCAAACCGTGACGACGCGCGGCTCCGCAACCAGACTGAGGTTTGGCGGTGTAAACTCTCGCGCCTCCACCCTTACCTTCTTTTGGGCAGATGCTACGGAAGCAAAGAGGAATAGTCCTACCAGGGCAATCGGTAGCAACAATCCTATTCGGCGGGGCTCGTTTCTGAACATTTCCAACTCCTTTTAAGGCGGTTCGGTTTTTTTCGCGGCCGCACCGTCCAAACTTCAATGGACGACGGTTCCCATTCTAGAATTAGCAGTTGATAGGAAAATAGAGGGAATGGCGGGTAATTTCCAAAACTGCCGGGGAAGATCCACGCCATTTATGTGCAGCAATGTTGCGGCCATCTTCTGCGCTGCCACCCATGCCAATGACCGCGAACCCCTGTAATGGGCTCGAAGAGCCGTTTGACTCACTCTCGGAATTCAAGTAGATAAGTGGTCGCTCGCAGAGTCTCGCCCAGTCAAAACTTTGGTAAACCGTATGAAGCGGACGCTATCAATTAGCCTAATCGTCATCTTTTTACTCGTGATTGGTCAAGCTGCTTGCTCGCGGAAGAAGCCCGTAAACGCCAACACCAATGCTGTCGTGGAAGGGAGCCACACCGCAGAAGAGAATCGAACGCAGGCGCGGGCCAACGTGGAAGAGGGCAAACAACTCTATCTGAGCGATCAGGATGAAAAAGCGGTTGACATACTGCAAGAAGCGGTGAAGTTGGACCCGGATTTGGCCGAAGCGTACTTCCGGCTGGGACTAGCCTACGTCGCCGTTGGCAAGGAGCAGGAAGCCGAGGATGCATATAAGAAGGCAGTTGAGAAGTACAAGAAATATCTAGCAGAGAACAGCAAAGACGCCGAAGCACATTACAATATGGGTCAGGCGTACGCCGGACTGCATCTCTTCAGCGAAGCAGTGAGAGAATACCGTCAGGCGACGCATCTAAAGGATGACGATGCAGATATGTTCTACGATTTGGGAACGGCGCTGAGCAAGTTGGCCCAGTATGACGAAGCCGTTGCCGCCTTTTCCAAGTCGCTCGACATTGATCCGAACAACACTCGCGCCGAGGACGCGCTGGAAGAAGCACGCGAAGGAGTGGCGCGAATCAAGTCTGGTAAGAAACATCAGGAAGACCTCTTGAAGAAACAGCCGAAAGGGGACGAGAATAAGAACGGTAATGGCAACTCGCAGTCGAACACATCGGGAGGATCTTCTAAATCAAACTCCAAATCGAATTCCAACTCAAAAGCGAATTCTAGTCGCACCCATAAGCCCTGAGAACGATCTACGGATTGTCCCCGTGACGTGCTCTGGCTGTTTCAAGCAGTAAGAGGTAGCAAGAAGCAATGGCAACATACACACCGCCACCATATTTTCCGCAAAGCTCCCTGGCGCCGCCCAGTAAGAACCGCTATCTGAAGTTCAAGTTGCTGGTTGCTGGGGTGATAATTTTTCTACTGATTGTCCTGGCTGGAATCGGTTGGGGAGTCTGGCATTTATTGCGCGGAGCCTTGTAGGGGCGCACGCTGCTTTTGCGTCAATGCTGCATGCAGGGCTCGCGCCCTGCGCTTGACAGTTGAGTCTTTGCCCCTTATATTTTCCGTTTCGGACAGACAGTCTGAAGGTGACAATGCAACGCTCGAGTGGTTCTGTGGGTATGGAGGCGTTGCCCCGGCTGGGAATTAATACGGCCGGTTTGACAAATATTGTGGCGTAAGTTGTCCTGTCGCGTTGGCGTTTTATCAGCCAACATCCCGCGCAGGCACGCGTGAAAGGCTCTCGGAGCCCTCTCGTCTTAAATGCGACGCCACAGAAAAGTCGGCTTAAGGGAAGCCATCATCCATACCTGCCAAAACTGGCCAGCAGAACATCCCTAAACAGCAATACTTATTACAGGGCAGCTCGCCTGCGCTGACTGCCGGACGAAGCGGGATACCGCGGTGGCATCCCCGACGTGGCTGAGGCCACAAGTTCCGGAAAGAGGCAGGTAACGCCTTTTTGCGCTTTGCGCCCAACGGTAGGTCTGAACCGGAAGCGTCAGCGACCGGCCGAATGTTGGAACCGGTAGATCGAGGAAAGAAAAACGTGCCGACGATAAATCAACTTGTTCGCAAAGGCCGCCAGGCAGTCAAGTACAAGACGGCCAGCCCGGCCCTTCAGAGTTCGCCGCAGAAGCGTGGCGTTTGCACGCGCGTCTACACGCAAACGCCCAAGAAGCCGAACTCGGCGCTGCGTAAAGTTGCGCGTGTGCGCCTGACCAACGGGATCGAAGTTACAACCTACATCCCCGGCGTTGGTCACAACCTTCAGGAGCACTCGATTGTGTTGATTCGTGGCGGGCGCGTTAAGGATCTACCCGGCGTGCGTTACCACGTCATTCGCGGCACGCTCGATTCCGTTGGCGTTACCGAGCGCAAGCAGGGCCGTTCAAAGTATGGCGCCAAACGACCCAAGGCGGCAGGAAAATAGAATTCCGAAATTTGAGGGAATATGCCAAGACGAAGAGTTGCAGAAAGACGCGAAGTGCTTCCCGATCCGGTTTACAACAACCCGCTGGTGACGAAGTTTATTAACGGCATCATGTGGGGTGGCAAGAAGTCGTCGGCTGAGAGCATCTTCTACAGCGCGATGAAGCAAATTGCCGAGAAAACCGGGCAGGAGCCGCTCAAGGTATTCAAGAGCGCAATCGAGAATGTGAGACCAACGGTCGAAGTTAAATCTCGACGGGTTGGTGGTTCCACGTATCAGGTGCCCATTGAAGTGCATCAGGAACGTCGCGGCGCTTTGGCGATCCGCTGGATCGTTTCTTATGCGCGCGGACGCGGCGAAAAGACGATGACCGACCGGCTGGCTGCGGAGATTCTTGACGCTGCCAACAACCGCGGCAACTCAGTTAAGAAGAAGGAAGATACGCACCGCATGGCGGATGCGAACAAGGCGTTTGCGCATTACAAATTCTAAGAGAAAAAGTTCGTTGTCCGTGGTCAGTAGTCAGTTGCGAAAGAGCACTACTGACTACTGACAACCGACGAAGAGCAATGGCTAAGCAAGATTTAAATCTTACGCGGAATATCGGCATCATGGCCCACATCGATGCTGGTAAGACCACCACGACTGAACGTGTCCTTTATTACACGGGCATCACGCACAAGATTGGCGAGGTGCACGATGGCACGGCGACGATGGACTGGATGGAGCAGGAGCAGGAGCGCGGTATTACGATTACCAGCGCGGCGACTACCTGCTACTGGGAGCGCAACGGCATCGATCATCGCATCAATATTATCGACACTCCCGGTCACGTCGATTTCACCATGGAAGTCGAGCGCTCCCTGCGCGTGCTTGACGGAGCGGTTGCTGTGTTTGACGGCGTCGCTGGCGTTGAGCCGCAGTCGGAAACAGTTTGGCGCCAGGCTGACAAGTATGGCGTACCACGAATTTGCTTTATTAATAAACTCGACCGTGCTGGCGCCTCATTCGACCGTTCCTTCGAATCCATCATCACTCGTCTCGGTGCAAACCCCGTAGCCATCCAGATTCCAATCGGCCTTGAAGATCAGCTAAAAGGCGTCGTCGATTTGATCTCGATGAAGGGATTGATCTGGAACGACGAGAGTAAGGGATCGAACTATGAGACGCTCGAGGTTCCCGAAGATTTGAAAGAAGCCGCAATGGCCGCGCGCGAAAAACTTATCGAAGCCGTGGCGAGTGTTGATGACGGCTTGATGCACAAGTACATCGAAGGTGAGGAGATTTCCGAAGCCGAGATACGCAAAGCGCTCCGTAAGGGAACCCTGGAGTTGAAGCTCGTTCCCGTGGTCACGGGTTCCGCCTTTAAGAACAAGGGTGTGCAGACATTGCTCGACGCAGTGGTTGACTATTTGCCGTCGCCGCTCGATATTCCGCCGGTTGAGGGAATTAATCCGAAGACGGGGGAAATTGAGGCTCGTCCTCCGGAGGCTAGCGCGCCATTCTCCGGTCTGGTCTTCAAGATCATGGCTGACAAGCACCTGGGTCAGCTTTCCTTTGTCCGGCTCTACAGCGGCACGATCAAGGCGGGTTCCTACGCCTACAACCCAATCAAAGAAACGAAAGAGCGCGTCGGCAGGCTGATGCGCATGCATGCCAACAAGCGCGAAGATATTGAAGAGGCAAGCGCCGGCGAGATCATCGCCATCGGCGGTATGAAGCAGGTCACAACCGGCGACACCGTCTGCGACGATAACAAGCCGATCATTCTCGAGCGCATGGAATTTCCGGCGCCCGTTATTCGTGTGGCAGTTGAGCCGAAGACGCGTCAGGATCAGGACAAGCTTGGCATGGCTTTGAGCCGGCTGGCTCAGGAAGATCCTTCTTTCAATGTTTCAACTGACCCGGAGACAAATCAGACCATCATCGCCGGCATGGGTGAGTTGCATCTCGAAATCATCGTGGATCGGATGAAGCGCGAATTTGGGGTTGAAGCAAATGTAGGCAAGCCGCAGGTCGCCTATCGCGAGACAATCACGCAGCCGGCGCCCGGGAAAGAAATATACAAGAAGCAGACTGGCGGATGTGGTCAGTTTGGACACGTCGAGATCGAGATCGAGCCAGCGCCCGGCGAGGGCTACGTATTCGAAAACAAGATTACTGGCGGCGCGATTCCGAAGGAATACATTAAGCCAGTCGAGCAGGGAATCAAGGACGCAATGGAGCGCGGCTTCCTGGCCGGCTACGAGCTGGTAGACATCAGGGTCCGCTTGCTCGACGGTAATTACCACGAAGTCGATTCCGACGAGCGCTCGTTCCACATCGCGGGTTCGCTCGCGTTTCAGGACGCAGTGCGAAAAGCCAAGCCGGTATTGCTCGAGCCAATCATGCGCATTGAGGTAGTGACCCCCGCCGAGTATATGGGCGCGGTCAATGGCGACCTGCAGCGCCGACGCGGAAAGATTGAGAAGACAGAGCCGCGACCCGGCGGCGCCGACGTTATTACGTCGTTTGTGCCACTTTCGGAAATGTTTGGCTATACGACCGACTTGCGATCTGCAACTCAAGGTCGCGCGACATCAACGATGCACTTCGAACGTTATGAGCAAGCGCCGAAGAGCGTAGCGGAAGAAGTGATCGCAAAAGTTCAGGGGGTCGCTAGCAAGTAAGGCCTTTGAAAAGGGAGCGGGAGATAAATGTCAAAGGAAAAATTCGATAGAAGCAAGCCGCACGTGAACATCGGAACGATCGGGCACGTGGATCACGGCAAGACGACGTTGACGGCAGCGATCACAAAGGTGCTGGGGAAGAACAATCCGAAGGTGCAGTTCGT
>JANLYZ010000051.1:0-13738 GCA_031365905.1 Chloracidobacterium sp.
CCCTTATTGACGAATCGGTAGCACTCTTCTGTGTCGCAGTAGACAATGAAGACGGGAATGTTGTCGGTGATCAGCCGGAGTTGCTTCTCGCTGGCGCGCAGCGCTTCCTCGGCTTGCTTCTGCTCGGTGATCTCCTGCGAATAAACCGCGAGGCCGTCTTTCGAAGGGTAGGTACGCATTTGGTACCAACCGCCAAGGGGCGGGAAAAATATTTCCATCTCGATCGGAACCTGCTCGGCGACCGCGCGGTGGTATTCCTGGTAAGCGAAAGAGCCGACCAGTTCAGGAAACAAATCCCAAATATTCTTGCCGATCGTTTCCTCACGTGTCAGGCCGAGGCGTGGCAAGAGTTTTTCGGCTTCCTTATTGAGATATGTAACGCGCCATTCCCGGTCGTAAACGGAAAAACTGTCAGTGATGCTCTCAAGAATATTGGCAACTTGTTCCCGCGCTTTTTCGGTCTCAGTCCGTTCGCGTTGTGCAAGTTCAAACAGCCGGGCATTATCGATGGCTATCGCTGCTTGCGCCGCAAGTCCACTTAATATGCGTTCGTGTCGCTCGGTAAAAGCTCCGGCCTCCGAATGACCAAAGAAGAGCCCACCCAAAACTTCGCCGGAACGCGAGGTGACCGGAACCGCGAGATAACTGGTCACTGGCACGTGACCGGGCGGCATTCCGTAGTAAGGAGAATTTTTTCCGTAACGCGGATCTTTCTTCACATCAGGGATGCGAATAATGCCCTCGCCACGAAACGTGGGGCCGAAGAGATCCGTATTGCGCGGCATAGGAAAGTGGGCGAAAGCTTGCGCGGGAACACCGGACAGGGTATAGAGCATAAAAGATTCGCCCTGCGCATCGCGTACGTTGTAAAAGAAGGAGCCCAACGTTGCTCCGGTGAGTTCTGTGGCAGCGTCAGTCAGAGCCTGCACGAGCTTCTGAAGTTCAAGCTCCCCCGACAGTGTTCGGCCAAGGCGGTTAATAGTCTCAACCACCTCCGTTTGCTCGCGTAGTCCGACCTCTGCTTGCTTGCGTTCGATGCCCAGAGCGATTGCATTGGCAACCGATGCCAGCGCGTCCAGGGTGGCCTCGCTGAGCGGCTTGCGAGCAAACATTCCGACAACGCCAACCAGCGTGTCCCCAACAATCAAGGGATAACCAGCAAAGGCGACCATTCCTTCTCGCTGTGCCCATTCCTGATCGTTGACGCTGGCATCGCCAATAACCGAATTGGTCAAATGTGGTCTGCGGTCTTCCGCGATGCGGCCGATCTTTAGTTTGCCCACCGGGACGCGACTATGAGGTCCATCAAGGTGAGTGTAAATGCCCGCGCTGGCCTGTAGCTCTAACACCTGCTCTTCCTTCCTGAGAATCCAGATGCGAGCAAAGGCAGCGTCGAGGTGCCTGACGATAGCTTCGGCGCAGTGCTGCAATATCTCGGGCAAATTCTCGCTCTGAATTAGTGCCAGTCCAACTTCAGCATTAAATGCAGCCAGGCGGGCTCGCTCGCGTAGGCCTTCCTCGGCGTGCTGGCGCTGACTCACAACATGCGCGTTTTCCAGGGCGATTGCCGCCTGGTTTACGGCCACGCGCAAAAGAAGCGCTTCAGTTTCGGTGGGAAAGTCAGGTCGTTGTGAGCCAACAACTATTAAGCCGGATTCCTCCTGAAGGCCAAGCGAGAAGCGGGCGATATGTGTCATGCCCTCGCCAACCGGGTTCGGCACAGACACAGACGAGCCGAAGGTGTCATCGGTCAAATAGCTTTCCAGAGCGCGACCGACTTCCTGCGGCAGATCATCCCGGCGCTGCGCGATCCGCACTGCTTCGGTCGGGAGGCCGCCCTTGGGGTCATGCAGCCGCGCATAGGTGAAATCCAAACGCAGCATTCCCAGCAGCGAGTCGAGCAGGCTCTCAATAATCTGATCAGGCTGGCGGCCACTCCACATTGCGGGTAGGGCCAGCAGACTGAGCAGATCATTCATGCAGGCGCGAAGTCGCCGCGCTTCATCGATTCTGTTTTCCGTTTTCGTTTCCACGCTCGTACCGGCGACTAATTGGCAGCACCCCGCGCGCCTTCACGAGCGTGCAGCTCTTGCAGAAACTGATCAGGGGGGACGAAGAAAGGATTTTCCTGGAGGATGCCGCCGATGATGATCATCGGGTGCGTCCGCATTATGTCTATCACGATCTCCCCGCCAAACTTGGCGAGATCGTACGTTCATATAACCGGATCTTTATACCGAGGCAGGATGTAGTTTAGCCTCGTCTCATACTCGACCAGGTCGTCAACGCCGGGACGGTCTTCGAGTGCCCACTCCATGTGAGCGACTAAACGCGTCAACGGAAAGCCCTGTTGTTGGCCTCCATCCAGCACTTCCTCGATCAAGGCAAGCATTTTGTTCTGATCGAAATGGCCGTCGCGCAGATATGCGTCTTCCCAGTTGCGCAGCTCAAACTGCCCGCTCGTCTCAGCCGCCGTTACGTCGATGCCGACCGAGCGCAAGCGCTTAACGTGTTCCTGTCGCAGTTGTGGATCGACGATGTGAAAGGCTTTCTCGCCGCGTTCGAAACCTTCCTTAATAAAAGGCAGCAGCACGCGGTACTCTTCGTCAGGGCTGTTAAAGAAAGCGCAGACGTGGCGGTAGGCGCCGAGTACGGAACCGGCAAAGCGAATCGGCTCGGCGTTCATAACGGGATCAGATGCTTTTTGATTGGCAGTTTGATCTAGATCCTTATGCGAATGCATGTGTGCCTCCATCGTTTAAGGCAAGTCGGGCTTGCCGTGCGTTATTGCCCTCGCGATTGCGCTCACGCGCCGTTCGCGGGTGTGACAATTCGCGGTCGTCAACTTAAAGCTGACTCAAAAAGTTTTGCTAATTGGGGGAAAACAACCGCGACTAACTAGGGTCGAGGGATCAGAACTCAGTTGACTACCGACTCCTTGAATCGAGTCCGGGGACCATGCTGATTAAGGTGTCCAGCTTAAGCCGCTTATCTTACCAGCCACAACTTCCCGCGACAAAGCAAAATATTTCCCCTAACCAGCGGAAAAGCGCAAAACCGCAAGCGCGAACCGGTTTGCGAAACCGAGCGCGGCGGTTGCGCCTCCAGATGCGAAACTCGAATCGGAATAAGTGCTCCAAAGACAGGGGGCATGACGAGTTCGCGGATCGTTGGTGCACGAAACAGTGAGCCAACGATCGGGAACCAACGGCATGAAAATCAGCGAACGCGATGCTCGAGCGATGCGCCGTGACCATTGGTGTGGGTTGATAACGAGCGAGCGGCAGGCGAATGAAAGGAAAACTTCCCCAAGTGACTTCGACGTCGCAATAGCAAAGTCTCCGTTCGTCGTCGTAGAAAACATCGTGCGGCGCAATTTCAAGCGACGACGGTCCATTCGGATATTCAGCTTCTCCGCGCTACCCCGCACTCAAAACTCCATGCAGTAAATCTTGCAGAAAATTATTGACATGCGCGCAAACTTTGAGTAGTCTGCGCGAACCTCGTTGACATTGGCTGGCTCTCAGCCTGAAAACACGCAGTCTCTCATAACCGGCCTCAGGGTTCTTGCACAAAACCAACTGAGATACCGAGTGGCAAAAGTGTGTGGTGCGTCGGTGCAAGCACTTCTCTGCATCTGCTCACGATGAAACCGAAAGGAGATCAAAACAATGGATTTGAACGGTGACAGAGATCGGACGATCTACGCCATGATGGTGGCACGCATTTGGAAAGATCCAAACTATCGGCAGCAATTTCTCGCGGATCCGAAGACTGCTCTTTCCCGGGAGGGCATCAAGATTACCAACGGCGCGAAGCTTGAAGTAGTCGAGGATACCGCTGCGGTGAAGTATGTGATCTTGTCGAGTGATAGCGATCCGCAGCAACAATTGGCGGCGCAGCTTCCTCTTCCGGAAGGTCGGGAACTGCGGCTGGTACAAAACACTGACCAGGTCCGCTATGTGGTTATCCCCGCTGTGCCCGCCGGCGTTGTAGCCTTGGGATCATCGCATTCGGAATTGATGAGCATGGCAGCCGACGCCGGAGTCGAGGCGACCACTCACGATACCACGCAATCGGTGGAAGCTGAATCAACCGAAGTAACGGTTACCGAGACAAGTGAAGTGCAGGATGCCGAGACCAGTACGACGGTTGTGGCCGAAGCCGAACTGGTTGCTACCTAGTCCGTGTTGGCGGGCGACCCGCTTGTTCGGCTCGGTTAACGATTCGAGCGTTCGTTTCATGATCCACGCGGGGCGGTCACTTCTCCGCCCCGCCATCTTTGTGCCGGAACATAATCCGGCCAATTCTTTTCAACAGATGGGATAAAAACAGTGGCCGATCCAACTAAGGTGAATGTGCCGATCGAGGGAAGCGCAAGCTTCGAGTTTGCCTCTCAGGATTCCGGCAACATTGGCATACAGATCGACTTCAACCTTTCCCTGGTGGCAACGGGCAACAGCGTCGCGGTCGAGATGCTATTCGGCAGCGAGAGCATGGGTAAAGGAACATTGACGCCCCAGAATCCCAGCGCAAATTTTTCGAATGAGTTTTTGGAGATGCCCATGTTGACAGGCACGTTAACGGCTGATTTCCAAAATGCGCAGTTAAATTATTCGCTCACCGCGATGACCATGGGCACTGACGTGAATGAGACGTGGACCGGCAGCGTTGTTGTATGGTCGGCGGAATATCAGGTTGAAGTCGTTCAACCGACCATCGGACCGGATGCGACCGTTAATATCGATTGATTGCACCTCGCTTTTCACTACAAACACTTTAAGCTTGAAAGGAGCTCGACATGATGGAAATAGAAGGCGACAAGGAGCGAACCGCTCTCGCCATGGCATTCGCTCGCATGTGGCAGGACCCGCAGTATAAACAAGAATTCCTTAGCAATCCCAAAGCGGCGCTCAGCCGCGAAGGCGTTAACTTTTCCGGCGACACTGCGGTCAGGGTTGTCGAAGAAACGCCCAAGATCAGATACGTCGATTTAGAAAAGGTTGACTCCGCGGAAACGCTGCGACGATTGCTTCCAATCCCGGCAGGCCAGGAAGTTCGCATCGTACAGAGCTCCGCCGACCTGCGCTATCTCGTTTTGCCGGCGGCGCCAGGCTGGGTCGCCCCAGGAATGACTGGAAGAGACGGCTTGCTGAAATCATCGACTGAGGTGCCGCCGACTGTGGTCTCCGAAACGTCGGTGATTGGGGTGCAGGAAACGATACAGGTCGAAGAGAGCATTGCCGAGGTGGTTGTCGTGGAGGTCCAAACGACCGAGCTACAGGTTATGGACTCGCAGGCAATCGAGGTTGCACAAGTTGAGGTTGAAAGCTCGGTCGCTGAAGTTGTCGCGATGACGTGAGTTGAACTGCAACGACGGGGAGGCAGCGCTGGCCTCCTCATTCCACAACGCTTGTCGATAACACGCAGGAGTTCTCTATGAACCAAACGCAAACTGCAGACACTTCAATCATGCCGTTACTCGGCGACTTGTCGAATGTCCCTCCGGACTACATCCAGCAAGTTTCCTCTATCAAACGCTTTCTCGAGCGCTGGACGATCGACCCGAGCTTCCGCGAGGTCTTCAAGGAAGATCCGACGGGCGCCATTGCGAGCCTCGGCGTGTCGTTGCAGGTGAATGAAGTGATGCCGCTCATCGACGACGCGCTGGCGATTGAACTAAACAAAGCGATCAAAGCGGGCGAGGACGGTCGTTATCCAATCTCGGTACTTCGCTATCGCGCTTTTTACCGCGAGAAGCGGATCCATCGCCGCACGATTCGCAAGGATTGTGAATCTACGAATCCACGCATCGCAGCCTGGCGCGCACGCCAGATCAATCGTTGCATCGGTGAACTCGGCGTGCAGAAAGCTGACGCGCTCGTGCATGCGCCATTGTCTATCGAGATCGCGAAGGGCTGCTCGGTTGGTTGTTGGTTCTGTGGCGTGGCCGCGCCGAAACTCGATCACACCTGGGCCTACACCGAGAAGAACGGCGAGCTGTGGCGATCAACTCTGAAAGTGCTTTTGGAGGTGTTGGGTCCGTGCGCTAAACAAGGCTTCCTCTACTGGGCGACCGATCCGCTGGACAATCCCGATTACGAAAAGTTTCTGGTCGACTTTCATGAAATCCTCGGTCGCTGCCCGCAAACGACCACGGCCATGGGATCGAAGGACATCGAGCGGACGCGCAAACTTCTCCGCCTAAGCCATTCGATGAACTCGACCATCGATCGCTTCTCGATCATCACGCTTAGAATGCTTCAGCAAATCCACGCGGGCTTCAAGCCGGAAGAATTGATTCGCGTCGAGTGCATTCCGCAAAACCGCGAAGCCGCGGACAAGTATCGAAAGGCGAATGCCGGCCGGGCAAGAACGTTCCAGGACAGACGCGGCAAAGAAATGATGCCCGAAGAATCAAGCTCAACCATCGCCTGCGTCTCCGGTTTCCTGTTCAATATGATGGAGCGGTCTGTTCGTTTGATTACTCCCTGCAATGCCAGCGCCAGATGGCCGCTTGGTTACTGGGTAGTCGACGAAGGCCACTTCGACTCTGCGGAAGAATTGCGCACAGTGCTTGAGGGCATAGTCGAGCGAAACATGTCGCCGGGCTTAAAGTCGACTCAACTCGTTCGCCTGCGTCCCGATCTGATTCAAGAGACAAGCGGCTCGGACATCCTCTTCCGTTCGCGCTGGATAAAAATAACTTTCCACCAGCAAGCAGAGCCGGAGAAGCTCGCCAAATTGCTGGAGGCCGGAACCTATACGGCCGCAGACTTCGCATTAAAACGCGAACGCGAAAGTGGCGTGTCGCTGCCGGAGAGTTTCCTGTTCCTCGACAACCTGTTGAAGAAAGGAATGCTGGACGAAGAGCCTTATCACATGATTCCGGTCAAGTTGGAGCGAGCCGCAGGATGAGCCGATCTGGAAACGGAAATGGGAACGGCAACAGTGGACCTGCGCTTCTGGGGACTCGCGTTGACGTTTGTCTGGTCAACATGCCTTACGCTTCCCTGCCCCGGCCCTCGATAGCTCTCAGCCTGCTCAAGCAAGTACTCGAAGACGGCGGAATCCGCACGACAGTTGTTTATCCGAACCTGTGGTTTGCGGAACAGGTCGGCATCCGGCGCTATCACCTCTGCTCGCATCAATGCCCAACAGAATTTCTCGCGGGCGAATGGACCTTCGCGGCGGCTGCATTTCGCGATACGCCGCACGATGAGGAATATCTGCGGCATGTAACGGAATCGAATTTTCGCGTTTTCAGTTACGACAAAGTTGAAGATCGAAATCGGCTGCTCGAAGACTTGCGCTGGAACCGCGAAGCGGCCACACGCTTTGTTGATGAGACTGCGCAACGCGTGCTCGCCACCGGCGCGCGCATTGTTGGTTGCACGTCAACCTTTGAGCAACACGTCGCCTCCCTGGCGCTACTCAGAAGAATTCATGAATTGGATCCATCCGTGATCACGATGATGGGCGGCGCGAACTGCGAGACCGTCATGGGCGGCACAACTCACGCTGCTTTCCCGTGGGTTGATTATGTTGTCTCCGGCGAAGCGGATGGATTGATAGTCGATCTCTGCCGCTCGATTCTGCTGAAGGGCAGAGACACATCTAGCGCGGACTTACCTTCCGGCGTTCTCGGTCCGCTGCATCGCAAGCCGCGTCAGCTTGCTGTCCTTAACGGCAAGAAAACTGTCGAGCGGGCGCTTTTCCGCGAGCTTGACGATCTGCCGATTCCCGATTTTCGCGATTACTTCACACAACTCAAAGCTTCATCCGTCGGTTACACAATACAACCCGGACTGCCGCTGGAGACGTCGCGAGGTTGCTGGTGGGGAGCGATTCACCATTGCACCTTCTGCGGCTTAAACGGCAGCAGCATGGCTTTTCGATCCAAGTCGCCAGAGCGCGTGCTCGGCGAAATACAGACCCTTGAGAAGCGTTACGGTATTTCAAATTTTGAAACCGTCGACAACATCCTCGACATGGCTTACTTCAAAAACGTGCTGCCGCGGCTGGCGAGTGACGGCGGTCATCGCAAACTGTTTTATGAAGTCAAAGCCAACCTCAGCCGCAAGCAGGTTGCTTTGTTGAAGCGTTCGGGAGTCACCTGGATTCAGCCCGGGATAGAGAGCTTGCATTCGGGTGTGCTACGGCTGATGGACAAAGGCGTACAGGGTTGGCAAAACATTCAACTGCTGAAATGGGCGCGTGAATTTGGACTGCGCATGTCGTGGGCAGTGCTCTGGGGATTTCCCGGAGAAGAAGATGACTGGTATCGGCAAATGGCCGCCTGGATGCCACAGCTCGAACATCTGCAAGCTCCCAGTGGCTTGATCCGTTTGCGCTATGATCGATTCAGCGTCTATCACAATCGCGCGCAGGAGATGCAACTAAAGCTGTTACCCATTTCAGCGATGTCTTTTGTTTATCCGCTGGCGCCGGAGAAGTTGGCCGACCTCGCGTATTTCTTTTTGTCCGAAGGCAGTCCCGATGCGTTTCATAAAGCCGGAGGCTATTCCGAATTCATCCATACGCGGCCGGGTCTGGCTGGCGTGCTCAAGAACGTGAAGCGCTGGCGCAAGGAATTTTGGCGCGGACTGACTCCAATCCTCGCGATGCAGGACGATGGCGAAGTGTTGGAAATACTTGATAGTCGTTCCTGCGCCGAGGAATTTCGGGGGACGTTTACCGGAATCGCTCGGGCCGTTCTCCTCGCATGCGATGAGGCGCCAATCGCGGAACGGTTGCAAGGCATTCTCGAAAAACAAGACAATGTCGTGGCATCGCATGATGAACTTGAAGCTGTGATTCAAGACCTGCAACGGCGGAAACTTCTGCTGGCGATCGACGGCCGGCTGATTACTTTAGCCGTCGCCGGTACTCTCCCGGAGTTACCGTCGCGAAAAGATTTCCCTGGCGGCTTTGTCAACGACAACTGGCTAACCGAATCATAAGCGTCTGCCCGCAGAACTATACAACGTTTCCCGAAACTACGATGTCCGACGTTTGCCTCGTCAATCTTCCGTATGGAGCGCTGGAGCGGCCCACGCTGGCCCTCAGCATGCTAAAAGCGTCACTCACAAATGCCGGAATTGATTGCGCGCTCCTTTACCCGAACTTTGATTTCGCCGAACTGATCGGTAGCGTCCCGTATGCTGATCTGGTTTGGGTGCGCGGCGAAATGATCGGCGAGTGGACTTTCTCCGGCGCCGCCTTCCCCGATTTCAAACCAGACCACGACGACTACTTAAAGAAAATTACGGACACCTACGCGCCCAATGACGAGGCTGAAGCGAAAAAGATCAAAGACTTTCTCTGGCGGATTCGCAAGAAGGCCGAAACCTTCATCGAGACCACCGCACGAAAAATCCTGGCTGCGGGTCCGCGCATCGTAGGTTGTTCTTCTACTTTCAACCAGCATTGTGCGGTGCTCGCTCTAACGCGGCGCCTGAAGGAACTGGATCCTTCCGTGATCACGATTCTCGGCGGCGGCAATTGTGAAGGCGAGATGGGTTTGACCACCGCGCGCGAATTTGAGTGGGTCGACTTTGTGGTGTCTGGTGAAGCCGATGATCTCTTCGCACCGTTCTGCCGCATGCTGCTCGAACAAGGCCCGGACCTCGTTCTGGAAGATATTCCTTACGGCGTCTTCGGTCGGCAACATCGCGCGCAACCGGATCTCGTTCCGAAAAATACCGAGGTCCCGCGCGCCATGGTCAAGAACCTGGACGACTGTGCGATTCCGGATTTCGATGATTACTTCCGCTCGCTCGCAGCGTATCGCGGTCGCCAGTACATCACGCCGGGACTACTCATCGAAACCAGCCGCGGTTGCTGGTGGGGAATGATCAAGCATTGCACTTTCTGTGGACTCAACGGCGGCGGCATGTCATATCGTTCCAAACTTCCCGAACGCGCCGTCTCAGAATTTCTGCAACTGTCGCGCAAGTACGACATGACGCGGTTTCTCGTCGTCGATAATATTCTCGATCTCAAGTATTTCCACGACGTGTTGCCGGCGCTGGCCGCAGCCCCGGAAGAGTTCACGCTCTTCTACGAAATAAAGTCGAACATCAGTTATGAACAATTGAAGACTTTGAAAGAAGCGGGCGTGACGTGGTTGCAACCGGGCATCGAGAGTTTGCACGACGACGCGCTCAAGCTGATGAAGAAGGGTGTTCAGGGCTGGATAAATTTGCAGTTGCTCAAGTGGTCGCGCGAGCTTGGTCTTTCCATCGCCTGGAATATTTTGTGCGGCTTTCCCGGTGAAGCTGATGAGTGGTACGGCGAGATGGCCGAGATGATTCCGCTGATTCAACACTTCGAGCCTTCAACCGAACTGCGCCCGATCAGGTTTGATCGTTTTAGTCCCTACCAGGCGCGCCCGGAAGAATTCGGTCTGAAATTAAAGCCGGCCTGGCCCTATCGCTACATTTATCCGCGCAGCGAAGAAGTGCTCGCGGAGTTGGTTTATGGATTTGAAGACGTGAGTCGAACGCCGCAATATTCCAATCCCCTCCGCTTGAGGCGGCAGGACGAGGCGCCGTCGCTGGGTGGTCCCGGCAGAGATCTATTGCAGAAGCGAATACGCGAATGGCACGACGCTTTTCTTTCGGACATTCCTCCAATACTCAGCATGACCGAGGAGGACGACTCCACGCTCATCATTGACACACGCTCGATCGCGGTTGAGCCACGCACTGTCCTCAGTGGGATTCAACATCGGGTTCATCGCGCCTGCTATGCGTGTGTCACCCTCGAATCGATCGTTGCGACCGTCAATGGCGATGGCGGAGCAGAGATTAACGCCGAACAAGCAAACGCTGTTTTGGAAGATTTGGTAAGACGCAAGCTGCTCTTGCAACTCGGCAATCGTTATCTTGGCCTGGCAATCAAAGGCGAACTGCCGCCGCTGCCGCGCAATCATCGCGAAGGCTATCCGGGCGGTTGGATTTCGCGACCGACAAAACGAAGCAACGGGAACAACGGCAACGGGGATCACAAGCAACCGGCTGTTAAGCAGATCGTTCCCAGTCTCAATGGCGTGGTTCAACCGCAAGCAGTGACTTTCAAAGAACCGCTCTTACTCGATTGTGGGAAGTCGCTGCCCGAGATCACGATTGCTTACGAAACCTATGGCGAGCTGTCACCCGCTCGCGATAACGCGATACTCGTCCTGCACCCGTTAACAAAAAATGCTCATGCAGCCGGCAAGCATTCCGAGTCGGAAGTTAAGAACGGCTGGTGGGAAGCTGGTATCGGTCCCGGCCGCATGTTTGATACGAACAGGTATTTCGTCATCAGCGTCGATGTACTCGGCGGTAGTGGCGGCACGACTGGACCAGCCACTATTGATCCGTTGACGGGACGACGATACGCGACCGATTTTCCAATCGTCACCATCTCTGACATGGTTCGAGCCGAGCGTCGACTGATCCGGCATCTCGAAATAGAACAACTCTACGCCGTCTCAGGTGGCTGCTTCGGCGGGCAACAGGCGCTGGAGTGGGCCATCATTTATCCAGAGGTGGTGAAAAATGCGGTTGTCATCAATACCACGCCGTGGGCTTCCGCGCATACGGTCGCAATCTTCAGCATTATGCGCCGCCTGATTTGCGATGATCCGAACTGGAATAACGGACACTACTACGACGGTGAGTTTCCCTTGCGCGGCATGGCAAACGCGCTGACCGCCGCAGTGCCACTTTGGATGAGCCGCGAAGCCATGGAGAAGAAATTCGGACGGCGACTGCACGAGCGAGAAGCATATGCCTATTCCTTCGAGACTGAATTCGCAGTCGAGAATTTCCTGCGAGAGGTAGGCAGTCGTACCAGCCAAAGCCTCGATCCAAACGGACTGAACTACTTGATGCGCGCCATGGAATATTTCGATCTGCCGCGCGAGTATGGCAGCCTGGAAAAAGCTTTGAGTCCCATCAAGGCGAATGTGCTGCTAACCAGTTACGCTTCAGACTGGCGCTATCCTTCGGCGGAAGTTCAGCTCATGCAGGATGTGCTCGCAGCTCAAGGCCGCAACTCGGAACACATCACGCTCGACAGTCGTGACGGCCACGGCGCGTTTCTCTCCGACATTTCCGGATGCGCGCAGGCTGTGCGCAATTTCTTCGCGCGCCACGAAGTTGCGAGCGCCAAGCGCGATCTCCTAACCGTGGGTTCATGAAATGTTTGACGTCTGTCTCGTGGGTATGCCTTTCGCGGCTGTTGAGCGCCCCTCGATAGCGCTCGGCCTACTGCAATCAATACTGAAAACCGCCGGCCTTCGCTGCACCTCGATCCACGCCAATATAAACTTCGCCGCCGAAGTAGGACTCGCCAATTACGCGCTTTGGGAGCGCTTGCTTGGTGACCTCGCATTCTCGCACGTCGCCTTCCCCGACTTTCATCCGGACTTGAGCGCGCACCTGCGTCTTTGCTTTCGTGAATTGCGTGCAGACGCGGCACGCTGCGGGCTCACCGATGAGGAGAGTTTCCGGCAAGCCGCGCGCGAACTGCGCGAGCGAGCAACACAGCTCGTCGAACAAACCGCGGAGGCGGTGATAGAGACGGGTGCCGGAATAATCGGTTGCACTTCGATGTACTGGCAACACACCGCCTCGCTCGCTCTGTTAAGAAAAGTAAAAGAACTTAACCCCGCAATCGTAACCATGATCGGCGGCGCTAATTGCGAAAGCGTGATGGGGCTCGCCAATCATCGCAATTTTTCCTGGGTTGACTATGTCGTTTCTGGTGAAGCCGACGATTTCATTGCGCCTCTTTGTAAAGCGATTCTCCAGAACGGATCCGAACTTTCAGCGGCGGAAATACCGTTCGGTGTCTTTGGGCCTGCGCACCGTCGTTTCGGATATCCGGCTGCCAATAACGGCGACGGCGCCCCGCGCGCGGCGTGCAAGAACATAAGCGTGCTGCCGCTTCCCGACTACGATGATTATTTCCAAACTCTGCGCACGTCGGCGCTCCGCGACTTTGTTCGGCCGGGGTTGCTGGTTGAGACTGCGCGCGGTTGCTGGTATGGCGCGGTTCATCAGTGCAAATTTTGCGGCATCAGTGAAATCGGCATGGCCTATCACTCGAAGACACCCGAACGCGTGCTGGAGGAATTTGAACTATTGGAAGCGCGCCATGGCGTTTCCCATTTTGAAGTGACTGACAACATCCTCGACATGTCGTATTTCAAAACCGTTCTGCCGCGACTGGCAGAACATGCCGGCCGGCGGAAAATATTTTGGGAAACCAAAGCTAATCTCAAGCGAGCGCAGGTTCAGACTTTGGCGCAGGCGGGCGTGACCTGGATTCAACCGGGGATTGAAAGTCTTGATACGCGCGTCCTCAAGATCATGGACAAGGGCGTGCAGGGCAGCCAGAACGTGCAACTGCTCAAGTGGTGTCGCGAGTTTGGCGTTCGGCTGTCGTGGAATTTTCTGTGGGGCTTCCCTGACGAAAGCGATAGCTGGTATTTCGAGTTGGCCCGAAAACTATTCCTGCTGGAGCATCTGCAACCGCCCCGATTGATCTGCCGCCTGCGCTATGACCGCTACAGCGTTTACCAGGCGCGCGCTGCCGAGTATGGGCTAACACTGAAGCCGCTGAAATTCATGTCGTTGACTTATCCAGTCTCAGCCGAAGAAATGATGGATCTTACTTACTACTTCGGCGCGGTGGAAACTAATGGGTCGCGCAGGGAACCAATCAGCCAGCGGCCGGGCGTGAT
>JANLYZ010000054.1:0-3203 GCA_031365905.1 Chloracidobacterium sp.
CGTCCAGGGTCCAGCCGAGAAAGCCGGCGAATAAGGCGGCGCGATGACCTTCGGACACAGGCGGCCCGTCTGAAGATTGAGTGGTTTGCGGCGTCGCGTGCAACTTTGTATCTCTTTGCTGGCGAAGTCTGTAAGTTCTGACCGTCGTTTACGACCGCTAGTTGGAAGCCGGTCCAGGGTGGGCGATACTATTACGTCAAATAGCCAGTTAACTCAAGGATTTTGCTCGCATGAGGAGCTGCGACCAAGGATTCAAACCTTTGTATGGCTCAGCTTCGTAGATAATGCGCGAGGACGGGAAGCGAGATCTTATGAAAAACGATATCAAGTCGAGTGAAATCACGGACAAGAGAACGTATCTGAATCGCCGTCTGTTCATGCGCGGCGCGGCGCTAGCGACGACGACCGCCGCGACTGCGCTGCTCTATCGCAAGCTCAATCCGGGACCAGTTGAAAAGCCAAAAGGGGAAACGCTGGTAACTGTTGCAAATTCCGCGAGCAACAACGCGGCGCTTGATGGCTTTAGGAGCAATGAAAAGCTCACGGCCATCGAAGACATCACCAATTACAACAACTTCTATGAGTTTTCTACGGACAAACAGGGAGTAGCTCCGGCTTCGGCGGGATTTGTGACGAAGCCCTGGAATGTTTTGGTTGGAGGTCTCGTCAATAAGCCCACCAATTTCGGGCTGGAGGATCTCTTAAAGTTTCCCCAAGAGGAACGCATCTACCGCTTACGCTGTGTCGAACGCTGGTCGATGGTAATTCCCTGGGTTGGATTTCCGCTTGCGAGTCTGCTCGCGAAAGTTGAGCCTACTGCGCAGGCAAAGTATGTTGCCTTCCAGACGCTTTACGATTCGAAGCAGATGCCGAATCAGTCGACCGGCGTGCTTGACTGGCCTTACGTGGAAGGGCTTCGGCTCGACGAGGCGATGCATCCCCTGACTATCCTGGCGACGGGCCTTTACGGCGAAACTCTGCCGCCGCAAGACGGTGCTCCTGTCAGGTTGGTGGTGCCCTGGAAGTATGGTTACAAGAGTATCAAGTCAATCGTGAAAATAACGCTGGTCGCCGATGAGCCACCCACGGCCTGGAACCTTCAGGCGCCGAACGAATACGGGTTTTATTCCAACGTGAATCCGAACGTGTCGCACCCGCGCTGGAGCCAGGCGGAAGAACATCGGATAGGCGAATCAACGTTCAGCGCGCGCGACACGCTGATCTTCAACGGCTACGCAGAACAGGTTGCGCACCTATATGACGGAATGGACCTGCGGAAGTATTACTAAACCCGGGGAGCGCGGGCATCTTGCCCGCAATGAGCGCGGAGCGCGAAAGATTTCACCATAGACATGAAAGACATACGCTTTACCAAGTTTGTGCTGTTCGTGAATGCCCTGGTGCCGCTCGGCTTGCTGCTGTGGGACGTTTTCCACAAGCGAGTGGGCGCGAACCCCGGCGAATTCATGACGCGCACAACCGGCATCATGACGCTGGTTTTTCTGCTGATCACGCTTGCCGTTACGCCAGCGCGCAAAATTAGCGGGCTGAACTGGCTGGTAAAGTTTCGCCGCATGCTCGGGCTCTTCGCGTTTTTCTATGGCTTTCTTCATTTGCTGACCTACATCTGGTTCGATCGTTACTTCAATCTCCGCAGCATTCCGCGCGATGTGTTATCCCGTCCTTTTATCGCCTTTGGAATGACAGCATTCCTCCTGATGCTGCCACTGGCTATCACTTCGACGAACAAAATGGTAAAGCGGCTCGGCGGTAAGCGCTGGAGCAAGTTGCACAAGCTTATTTATGCTGCGGGCGTAGCCGGCGCGCTGCATTTCTGGTTGTTCGTCAAGTCGGACACTCGTCTCCCGCTGACATTCGGTTTTATCCTCCTCCTGCTATTGGCGCACCGTCTGTTTGTAAAGTTTTATCCACCGAGTAATGCAGTCTCGCCGAAGACCTTGATTCCCCGAAATTAGCCTCTGTTAGGCAAACGTTAACGCAACCGCTTAGTCTGCGGCTCCTGTAACTTAGCAGTCGCCGCGCAAACCAATCGTTTGCGTTACACTAGTACCCGTGAGTAATTCGTTAACTCGTTTTTCAAACCGCGCTGACAACTACGCCAGGTTCCGGCCGGGCTACCCTGCCGCTGTCATCGAGATTATCAAGACACAGTGCAAACTTGATGAAAACTCGGTGATTGCTGATGTGGGCTCGGGCACCGGAATATTGTCCGAACTGTTTCTGAAAAACGGGAATTCCGTCTTCGGAGTGGAACCGAATGCCGCGATGCGGCGAACAGCCGAACACCTGCTGAAGGAACAGGAAAAGTTCGTGAGCATTAACGCCACGGCGGAGGCGACAACCCTGCATAGCGAAAGCGTGGACTTTATTACCGCGGCGCAAGCATTTCACTGGTTTGATCGAGCAAAGGCCAAGCAGGAATTCACGCGGATCTTGAAGCCGGAAGGTTGGGTCGTGTTGATCTGGAATGAACGCCGGCTGAACTCAACTGCTTTCCTGCGCGACTACGAAAATCTTTTGCTGCGTTACGGAACGGATTACGAACAGGTGCGGCACGAGAACGTCGCGGGTGAAATCAGCGACTTTTTTGCTCCGGAAACGTTTGAATTGAGTGTCTTGCCGAACGCCCAACACTTTGATTTTGAATCGCTGAAGGGGCGGCTGCTCTCCTCGTCATACGCGCCCGATCACGACCACCCAAATTTCCTCGCAATGCTCAAGGAACTACAAGAAATATTCGACCGCAATCAGAAACAGGGAATTGTCAGTTTTGATCATGACACCAAAGTCTATTATGGTCACCTGAGCCATCCTGGCCTGTGACTTTCGCCTCACGCTTTGCAAACAGGTTTCCATCGGAAGATGACTTTGCTATCTTAAGCGCGCTTCGCTCCTTGACGCCGAGGCACATTGCCCAACTTGTAACGCAAACTGTTAGTTTGCGATCCTGAATCTACGACAACACGCAAACTAAGACTTTGCGTTACGAGAAACGCACCTGCAATGACTGATAACCGACGTAACGACGAACGAGTCTCGACCAACCTCTCGGCAAAGTGGGGTGGATTGGACGGCGACCACGAGGGCCGGATTGAAGATCTGAGCCTTGGCGGCTGTTTTGTTAATACGGTGGGCAGGGTCGATGTCGGCGAAATCGTGGGCGTGGAAATCAAGCTGCCCTC
>JANLYZ010000091.1:0-10447 GCA_031365905.1 Chloracidobacterium sp.
GCGGGCTCGCAACCGGAGAAGTTTTACAAGACGACGCTGTGGCAGGGCGAACACGTGATGGTCGGACTTAATTGTTTAGAGCCTGGCCAAACTCAGAAGGTTCATGCTCATCAGGGAGCGGATAAGTTCTATTTCGTTTTGCAGGGCCGCGGAAAGTTTACCGTTGGCGAAGAAGAAAAAGAGGCCGATGTGGGAACGTTGGTGGTTGCGCCTTCTGGAGTTTCACACGGTGTTACCAACACCGCGAGCGAGCGCTTGTCACTGCTCGTCACTATCGCGCCACCTTTTGAATGATTTCAGAACCGGGAGTGGACCGGGGTCCCCGCGCGGGCAGCCCGCGTGGGGTGGTGGTAGCGACCGGCAATTGAATGACCTGAGTTGAACCTTCGGCCGGTCGCTACTGCTCCCGGTTCTGAAATGTGTTCGCTTGCATCCTGTTCGAATGACAAACAAGACAAAGTTCGTAGGCAGATCTCCTGACGCTTCGCTCGACCTCTCGGCAGTAGAGCTGCACGAGCTTTCGTCGCAGGTCACACGGCTGGTGACGGAATACTTTTCGGAAGTCTCGACGCTGCCTGTTTTCCCGGAAACGTTAGGCGGCAAAACGATCCGTGAAATAGGAATTGACCTGCCGCCAACCGGTGAGCCGATCGAAAAACTGCTCGCCGACTGTCGCACCATCATTGCCAACAGCCGGCACAATGGTCATCCGCGGTTCTTCGGTTACGTTGCCTCACCGGCAACTGCTCCGGGCGCTTTTGCTGATCTGATCGCTTCCGCGTTGAATGCAAATGTGACTTCATGGCGTTCCGGCCCGGGAGCCACCGAGATCGAGCACACTGTGATCGGCTGGCTCGCTTCACTAATCGGATACGGTGACGACGACTTTCCTGCTCATGGACTACTCACCAGCGGCGGCTCGATGGCAAACATGACCGCGCTGCTGATGGCGCATCGTGCGAAGTCTGCTCCGGATGTTGCGTCAACAGGTTTGTGGAATTCTGAAGCGCCTATGACCCTATATGCTTCAGATCAGATTCACATGTCGATACCAAAGGCGGCGGACATGCTTGGCATTGGCCGCGCCCAGGTTCGCCTCATTCCCGCCGATGATCGTTTTCGCATCGACGTCGCGCGGTTGCGCCAAACTATTGCGGACGATTTGAAACATGGACTGAAACCATTTTGCGTGATTGGCAGCGCCGGCACAGTGAACACCGGCGCAGTTGATCCGCTCGACGAAATCGCGAACGTCGCTAGTGAATTCGATCTTTGGTTCCATATCGATGGCGCGTATGGCGCGCTCGCCGCGCTTGACGAAACCAAGCGGCCTCTCTTTCGCGGCCTCGCGCGCGCGGATTCAATTTCACTCGATCCACACAAGTGGCTTTACGTGCCCATTGATTCGGGCTGTCTGCTCTTTCGCGATGAAGCGCGGGCGCGCGCCGCTTTCGGTTTCGACGGCGCTGACTACATCAAGGTGCACGAACAGAATGAGGCAGAAGCGTTCGCGTTTTGGAACTACGGTCCGGAACTGTCGCGACGATTTCGCGCGTTGAAGATTTGGTTGACGCTGCGCTACTACGGCGTGCGAAGGATTGCGCGCGCGATTAGCGAAGACAACGCGGTTGCTGCCTATCTTGCTGAGCAAGTTGAAGCCGCAACAGACTTTGAACTGCTCGCGGCGCCGGAGTTGAGTATCTGCTGCTTTCGCTATGTGGCGGCTGAATTCCAGTCGCGTTTCGAGTCGGCAAACGAAGCCGCGCGCAGCGCAGCAGAGACCAAACTGGACGAACTCAACACGAATATCATGAACGCAGTTCAGCGTGGCGGGCGCGCGTATCTTTCGAGCGCGACCATTCACGACAAGTTTGCGTTGCGCGCCTGCATTACAAACTTTCGCACGACGCCTGCTGACATTGATGAGACGCTCGAGATTATTCGTGAGGCGGCGCGGGACCTTAACGAACCTGGGAAGCAGGATTTCAACGAGCCCGCGAAGCGGGCGGAAGAGTAAAGCCCAGGGTGGAGCGAAGCGGAACCCTGGGTTACGGCGTTTTTTTGAACACCAGCCCGCGAAGCGGGCGGCAGAAAGCGGACTCGAAACGGCTGTCGCCCGTTTCACGGCTTGAAACACTTTGCTATCGTTACCCAGGGTTTCGCTTCGCTCCACCCTGGGCTTTATGCTGCCGCCCGCTAACGCAGGCTGGTTGAAATGTTTTTCTTATGAGTGAGTCTATTAAAGCTGAGTCCTACGAACAGGAGTTATCAATCGCGCTGGAGCTCGCGCGCGAAGCGGGCGCGGCAATTCTCAGTTTGTATCAAGGCCCGCTCGACATTGAGGAGAAGACCAGCGCCGACGATTGTGAGCCGGTCACTCAAGCCGACAAGCTAGCCAACGAAATCATCGTGGCACGACTGCGACAAGATTTTCCAGACGACGGCATCCTTGCGGAAGAATCAATTGACACGGCACACCGCCTCGACAAAGCGCGCGTCTGGATGATCGATCCGCTCGACGGCACCACCGGCTTCATCGATGGTAACGGCGACTTCGCCGTACAAATTGGCCTAACTGAAAACGGTGAATGCGTGCTCGGCGTTGTTTACCAACCATTGACCGGTGTTCTCTATCGCGCTGTTCGCGGTGGCGGCACGTGGATCGAACGCCCTGACGGCGAGCCGGAGCAGGCTCGTGTATCCAACCATCGTGAGATTTCAGCGATGCGCCTCGCAGCCAGTCGCTCGCATCGCAGCCCTCGCATGGACAAAGTTGTGGAGGCGTTTGGTTTGAAGGAAGAGATACGTCGTGGCTCAGTGGGCATCAAGGTCGGCTTGATAGTGGAGCAGCAAAGCGATCTCTATGTCCACTTATCGCCGCGCACAAAACAGTGGGACACGTGCGCTCCGCAGGTGATCCTCCACGAGGCCGGCGGGTGCATGTCCGATCTATTTGGGCTTCCGCTCCGCTACAACCACGCCGACGTGCAAAACCGCAACGGTGTGGTGGCCAGCAATCGCGTCGCTCATACCCGCATCGTGGAATTGCTGAAGCCTTTGCTCGTTCAATTTGGCCGCGTGCCAGCGGCATGAAGAAACTACTTAGCCGCGGATTCGCGCGGATAACACAATGGTCAGTACCACCTGCGTAAGCGGGTGGTTCAGAAACGGTCCGCCCGCTAACGCAGGGGGTTCTGACAAGTCGAATCCGTGTTCATCCGCGAAAATCCGCGGCTAATAATTAGAGCTAAATCACGGCCCATAGGGTAATATCTCGCTGCCAGATTCCTTGCAGGGGGCATTCGTTCTTTGTCCAGCCGACCCAAACTGTTTCTCACTTTTCTGGGCCTCTGCCTAGTGCCGCTGGTTTTGCTGGCGCTAATAAACTATTGGAACGGCGTGCGAGTGGCCCAGGCGGCGCTCGAGCGCGAACAGCAACTCACGGCGGCGGCAAACAAGGATCCAATCGCTCAACTGTTGGACGAAAACCAGAAGCACCAAGTCCCTGCGAATACTGAACTCTTGTTCGCCCAGCACCGTGTGAATGGCTGGCTTGGAATCCTCGCCGCGGTGTTGTTGGCCACGCTTTCGGCTTGTTTGTTGTCACGCTATTGGGGACGCCAGGCGCGCGGCATCGAGCGGGTCGGCGAAGGCCTTGAGGCGATTGCGCGAGGAAAGTTTGATCACACCATCGATCTCTCCAGCGATAAGCTGCGTCCGCTCGCGGATAACTTAGGGTTGATGACCAAACAACTTCGCGACCAGCTCGCACGCGAAGCAGAGACACGACAGTTTCAATCCTTCGTGCGCCTGTCAGCCGTGCTCACGCACGATCTGAAAAATGCGATTGAAGCTTTGTCGTTAACGGTCGGAAATATGGAACGGCATTTTGACAATCAGGAGTTTCGCGCGGACGCGATGAAATCGCTTACGGGCTGTACTGACAACTTGCGAGCGCTGGTCGCGCGCTTGAGCAATCCCGTGGCCACGCTGAGCGGCGAACACAAGCGGCCGCAACCGGTGAACCTCGTGCCGATGTTGCGGCGCGTAATTTCCAGGACCGCCGAGCCCGCGAGTGATGAGCATGAAATCAAGGTGGAGCTTCCGGAAACTCTTTTCGCGCTGGTTGATCTTGAAAGAATAGAGAAGGTGGCTGAGAACCTGATTATCAACGCGCGTGAAGCGATGACTAAAGAGCGCGGCACTTTGAGCATCGTTGCGGGCACCACGGCTGAAGGCAAACCTTTCTTTAGCGTCTGCGATACTGGCGAAGGCATGAGCCAGAGATTTATCGAAGAACGACTTTTCCATCCGTTTGCCACTACCAAAAAGCGCGGTGTAGGTCTCGGGCTTTATACCTGCCGCGAAGTGGTTGTCGCTAACGGCGGATCGATCACCGTGACTTCGGAAGAGGGCGCAGGTACGACATTCACGGTCATACTGCCACCGTCGCGGGTGACGACGATGAAGCGCGAAGAAGATGAGTAAGCCGAACCAAGCCACAGAAGGTCGAGCGAAAGAAACAATCCTCGTGGTTGACGACGACGAGGCGATTCGTCGTGGACTCTTCTGGACCCTCAACTCTGATTACCACGTGCTGCAAGCGGCTTGCCGCGCGGAAGCCGTTGAGTTGCTGCGTCAGGAAACGATCGATGTGGTCGTAAGTGATTTGCATTTGCCGCCGCGCCTTGAAGACATGAGCGAGGGCCTGGCAATTATCGAAGCGGCGCGCGCCTGCAATCCGCCGGCGCAAGTGGTTGTGATCACCGGCACCGGCGACAAGGGCGCGGCGCGTGAAGCCGTTAAGCGTGGCGCCTATGGCTTCTTCGAAAAGCCACTCGATCCGGCCGAAGTCCTCCACATTGTGCACCAGGCGGCTCGGCTGCGGCGGCTCGAAGTTGAAAACGCGCGCTTGCGTGGGGAGTTGGTTGGCGCGCTCGGTTTTGGACGGTTGATTGGATCGAGTAGCGCGCTCGAGAAAACGCTGAAGCAAGCTCGCGCGGTTGCGAACACGAGCGCTACCGTTTTGATCATTGGCGAAAACGGAACCGGGAAAGAAATGTTGGCGCGCGCAATTCATGAAGAGAGCCAGCGCGCAAACGCACCGTTTATCCCGGTGAGTTGTGCCGCATTATCTGAGACGTTGATTGAGTCGGAATTGTTTGGTCATGAAAAGGGCGCATTCACTTCCGCGACCCACCAGCGTATCGGACGATTCGAACTGGCGGACGGCGGCACGTTGTTTCTCGATGAGATAGTGGAGTTAACGCAAAACGTTCAGGTGAAGCTGCTGCGAGTTTTGCAGGAACGTTCTTTTGAGCGCGTCGGAGGCACGAAAACTTTAACTGTCGACATTCGTTTGATAGCGGCAAGCAATCGCGATTTGGAACTCGAAGTAAAAGGCGAGAATTTCCGGCGCGACCTTTTTTACCGGCTAAACGTAGTGCCACTGGTTCTGCCGCCGCTGCGCGAACGAAGAGAAGACATTCCCGGATTGGCCGCCCACTTTACTGCCAAGGCGGCTGAGAAACACGGGCGCGCAACGCCGCAGCTTTGTCAGGAGTTGATTGCTTCGCTCAACGAATACGAGTGGCCCGGCAACGTTCGCGAACTTGAAAACCTAATGGAGCGGTTGGTTCTTCTCGATCAGCAGCCCACGCTCGGGCTCGACTTTCTGCCGGAAAAAATGCTGCAAGTCCTGCCCGCTTGCGGTGTGCCTAATGAAAAAACTTTTGAAGGAGCGATTACCGCTTTGAAGAAGAGCTTGATAGCCAGCGCACTGGCGGCGGAAAGCGGTAACAAAGTCGCGGCGGCGAAACGCCTGGGGATTAGCCGCTCGTATCTGCATAGGCTCATTAGCGAGTTTGGACTATGAGATTAGAACGATTATTCTCCTCACATTGCCATGCCCGTCATCTCCACATTTTTTGGCATTATGATTCGCATGTACTTCGCGGATCATCCGCCGCCACACTTTCACGCGGAATATCAGGGAGAGAAAGCTACGTTCACCTTCGACGGCCAATTGCTAGCGGGGAACATTTCTTCAAGGCGAGCACGAAGGCTAATTCAGGAGTGGGCAGCGCTGCACAGATTCGAGCTTGTGCTAAACTGGAAAAACATCGAGCAGGGACGGCCGCTTAACAGAATCGAGCCGCTCGATTAAAACAAAAACTCATGAATTACTTACCCGCAATTAACCGAGCCAGACGCGTGCGAGGCTTCATCGTCGCGATGCGCTTCAACGACGGAACCGAAAAGCACGTCGATATATCTCAATGGTTCAAAGGCCCGGTGTTTAAGCCGCTAAAGGATCCGAAGTTTTTTGCAAAGTTCTTCGTGGAGAGCGGCACGCTCGCCTGGCCAAATGGTGTTGATATTGCGCCCGAGACGCTCTACGAGGCCGTTGATGTAAGAACACCAGCTAAAGAAAAACCCAAGCGCGTGACCCGGAGAACTAGCCCCAATTCTAAGTAATCTACCGCCCCGGCGCGGTCGTCGATCCTTTCTCCATCGGCGCACCAACTTTCACAATCCAGATCCCACTGTGCACGTCGTTGAAAAAGACTAGTCCGTTGTGTGGTTGCGCGCCCCAGGTGAACGGTAAGTTTGGACGATAGCCCTGCGGGTCGCCGGCCCAGAGGCGTCCGATCTCACGACCTTGCCGGTAAAGATCGCCGCGTAGTTCTCCCGAGACATCGACGATGCGCCCGCCGCCGTTGTAATAGCCCATGTACATCACATCGTTCTCGACCCACATGTTATGCGCGCCCGCTTCCGGCACGGGATACTCCGCAACCTTGCGCGGATGATGGATGTCGGCCACGTCAACCACGTGAACAATCCCGCGCACCGGAATTCGCCTGCGGTTAATGATGTCAAAAATCGGCGGGAACACTTCGTCGCCTACAAAAACATAATTCTTGTAACGAAAGACGGAGTGGGTGCCCGCGAGCCAGCCGTTTCCGTAAAGTTCGTAATGATTAAAACGCAACTGACTGACGAGCTGCGGATGTTCCGGGCTGCCGCCCTTCACGCCGTTGCCCACATCGAGAATCACCAGGCCGTCGCGCCAATAAGCGAGATAGGCGAGACCATCCTTGACTTGCAAGTCATGC
Source organism: Chloracidobacterium sp. (assembly GCA_031365905.1). GTDB lineage: Bacteria > Acidobacteriota > Blastocatellia > Pyrinomonadales > Pyrinomonadaceae > PSRF01. Next base: position 7,119 of record JANLYZ010000091.1, read on the forward strand.
AGGTAACGACCAACGACTTCGCTTTCGCCGCCGGGTGTGGTGATCGTTGTCGCTACCGCGCTGGGAACTTCCCAACGCGCCACTTCTTTCGGATGCTTCACGTCAGCGAAATCAATTACGCGCATGGAACCCGTGGCATCGTCAGTCAGATAAACGTAGTGACTATCGACAAACGCACTGTGCACGCCGCCGGTAACGGTTTCGGTGTATTCGGAAATTGGTTTGGGATGCGCTGGATCAGAAGTGTCGTAAAAGGCGATGCCGTTTTTGCGGTTGGAAGCGCCTTCGCGGGAGATCACCAGGATCTTCCCGTCGGCGGTGGTGCTGATGTCATTCACAATCCGCGCATCGACCTTAACGGTGTCAGTTAATTTAGGATGCGCCGGATCCGAGATGTCATACACGAGAAACTTATCGGAGATGGTGGAAAGGTAAGCGTAGTTTCCAATGACCCATTGCTCTGCCGCTTCGAAATCCTTTACGGGCGCGCGACCAACTACCTCCAAGGCGCGCTCGGCGTTGCGCGGCGTCACCACCACTGAAGCAATCGCTGACACTGGCCCACTAGCCGCCGTAATCACATAAGAACCCGGCAGCTCAGCGACGAAACCGCCATCGGAATCGATCGTGGCCGCTGGTCCACTGACCGTCCAGCGCACGGCATTATTGTCTGCCTTGCCTTTGGTTGCATGAACATTGAAGCGCACCACATCGCCCGTCCGCGCGTTGGTCGATCTCGGATCGATGGACAGCCCCGCCAAAGTGTTTTTGATCGCAGTAACGTCCACGCTGCCATTCGCCTCGCCGGCAGCAGCGCTAATCCTGGCTTGGCCCGGAGAGACTGCCGTCACCACGCCGGCGCCGTCTACGGTCGCCACCTCAGGCTTGTTCGAAGTCCAGTTTAGCGACACGTCGCTGCGCGGATTTCCTTCTGCGCTTCGGGCAATCGCCGCAAGCTTGGTAGTGGCGCCAACCACCAGCGGCGCTTTGACTGGTTCGACGTCTACGCGCGTAACCGGCCCCGGCTTGACCATCACATGAGTAAGCACCGTCTTGCCGTTAACGATCGCACCCACCAGCACATCGCCGGGACTAAAAAAGGAGACCGTGCCTGTTTCGTCGACACCCGCCAGATCAAACGGCGCGGCAAACCACGCCGTTGCCGGCGCGCTGGTTTTGTTTCCGGATGCGTCTTTAACAAAGGCGGTGAACTTCACCTTCTGGCCGACCAAGATCTCAGCGCTGGCGGGCGTGAGTTCGGCCCGCGGTACAGTTGATTCCTGAGCTTTGGAAATCGTGGTCGCAATCGCGACCAGCAATATAAAGCAGACGACGACAAGCAAGCCGCGATAGGTGCGCATATGTTCTCCTGAAAAACTCTTGTGGAATATGAACGACATGAAATAGGACGAGTTTGAAATGTTAGTCAGATAGAGACAAGGACGCAAGCACCTTGGAGTGCGGCGACCTGTCGCCGCTTTGGTTCGCGGCGGCTTGACGCCTCGTCATGAGCAATCGCAAGTGGACGCGACAAGTCGCGGCCAACGAAAGCGCTGACAGGTCAGCGCACTCCAAAATAGTTATCCCAGCTTGAACAGTTGCGCTCCTTTGGCGATCATCTACTCTGCATGGCCAACATCCGCGAGCGCTTGCCGGAAAACGTGCCGGGCGATTTCTTTGTCGACGCAACCTGCATCGATTGCGACACGTGTAGCCAACTTGCGCCCACAGTCTTCCACGATCACGGCGAACAATGCAGCGTCTATCATCAACCCGAAAACGAAACGGAAACGCGCCTGGCTTTGATGGCGCTCGTCGCTTGTCCCACTGGCTCGATCGGGACGACGAAGCATCACGACGCGCGCATTGGCATAGACGCCTTTCCGTCGCTGCTTGCTGAGAATGTTTACTTTTGCGGGTTCACTTCCGAATCGAGTTTCGGCGGCTGGAGTTATCTAATCGTGCGGCCGGAAAGGGAAGGCGGCAATCTGTTAATCGACTCGCCGCGATTTGCCACGCAACTCGTGAAGCGCATTGAGAAACTGGGCGGCGTCAGCCGGATGCTGCTAACGCACAAAGACGATATCGCCGATCATGAATTGTTTAGAGAGAAGTTTGGCTGTGAACGAATCATGCACGCCGACGACGGAGCCGCAGGCCTTGGCGTCGAACAAATTCTGCGAGGCGAAGCTGCAATCCAACTCCAGAACGATTTGCTCGCCATTCCCACGCCGGGCCACACGCGCGGCCATACAGTCTTTCTCTACAAAGAAAAGTTTCTATTTACGGGCGATCATTTAGCCTGGTCGCCGAGCCGGCAAACGTTGACGGCCTTTCCCAGCGTGGCCTGGTATTCATGGCCCAGGCAAATATCCTCAATGGCGAGCCTCGCGCGTTATGATTTCGAGTGGGTCTTGCCCGGCCACGGTTCACTGCATCACGACACGAAGCAAAACATGCGGTATCATCTCCAGTCCTGTATCGCCTGGATGAAGAATTGTCGTTAGCTGTAACGCAGACGGTTAGTTTGCGGCCGCTAGTCTAACGGTCAGAAACATCGCAGACTAACAGTTTGCGTTACAAAATCAGTTCTACACAGTTGAGGAAACTATGACTAAAAATCAAAAAATCGCGTTGGGTTGTGGCGGCGGCGGCTGTCTCGGCGTGATCCTGCTCGTGATTGTTTTGGCTGTGCTGGTTGTCTACAACATTGTGCCCATGCCGGGTATTTACAGTCCAAACAGCAATTCAAACATCAACGTCAACGTCAACCGCGATTCGAATTCAAACTCCAACGCCAACGACAACTCGAATTCGAATTCAAACTCATCTTCGTCTTCGATGTCCGACGACGACAAGCACAAGCTATTTCAGGCTGCCGGCATTACGAAAGACAATGACCTGATTCTGAAGGTGATCAGAAAGCTTGGATTTGGATCCGGCACCGGCTCCGATTATGCCGACTTCGTCAAAGGACATTTCGCCTGGGCGATGAAGAATATCGCGTTCATTCAGTCCGTGAATACTCCCGAAACAGCGCGTGCTTACGTAGATGCGCATATCGACGACTAAGGTTTCTAGCAGCTTCAATCGCAGGGTTTCAGAAGGCGTGCGTGCGGTTTCGCGCGCCTTTTGTTATGTTTACTGACTGTTCGTTGTCCGTGGTCAGTGGTCAGTAGTTGACTGCCACCAACAACGGACTACTGACAACTGACCGGCCCATTAATGAATCCTGAACGCATTCGTAATTTCTCCATCATCGCGCACATCGATCATGGCAAGTCGACGCTGGCAGACCGTCTGTTGGAGTTGACCGGCGCCGTAACCGG
>JANLYZ010000113.1:0-4424 GCA_031365905.1 Chloracidobacterium sp.
TGCAACTCGTCGCGGCTCACGAGCGATTGCCGCTTCGAGCTCTTTGGTTACACGGTCTTCGACGAGGCAAAGATGATGCACAACCTCGCCGACGCTCCATTCACCTTCTGCTGGTCGCTCGGAATAGACATCGGGATCGAGCGGCCGAATGGTGTTGATTAGTTTTTGATGGACGGAATCCAGTCGCTTTAAGGCGTGTTTCATAGCCGCAATCCAGAGATCAACTCATCAGGCGGCCAAAGTTATAAACGATCACGCCGGTCACTTTCACCGGCTCTCCCTGAAGCAAGGTGGGCGTAAACTTCGCCTGAAACGCGGCGTTAACAGACGCCTCCTGTAGCATCTTCGGTCCGGACATCGCACGCGCCTCAATAACATTTCCCTGCTCATCGACTGTCACCTGAATCACGACGACCCCTTCCGCGCCCGCTGCTTTCGCTTCCGCCGGGTAATCTGGTCTCGGCAGGCTGATAGCCTTGCCGTTCAGAACGCCGGCTGAGATCGGCGCGCGCTTTCCCGGCTCGGTGGGGGTGCGCTGAAGTTCGTCTGGCTTGGAGTCTTCATTCTCAGCGCGCTTTGCGTTGGCGGCGTCGGCTGGGGTTGGGGCTGGATTTATGCCGCCTTCAGACAACGCGTTGGGGGACGCGGCCGCTGCTGTTTGCTCGCTCTTTTCCGGCAGCACGAACGAACTCAGAAACTGCTCCGCGGTTGCGTCATCCTTCTTAGTATTCAAATAGACGATTGAGTAGAAACGCTTGCGCGTCGCAAACACGCGCACCGTCCCGCTCAAGTCGCCAATCGTCAGGCGGTATTCGCGTCCGGGATTTCCCTGCAAAGCTTTGTCGCCCACGAGCGTCAGCTTAGCAATTGCGTCTTTGCGAATCTTGGCTGCAAAGAAAGTTTTGAACGCGTCGACGTAGGAGTTCATGCGCTGCATCTCGGTGTACAACGCCGGATTCGATTTGATACCGCTCAGTGAAACGACAGCGAAGACTGGCCCGGGTTTCGTATTGGAGAGATAAGTTCGCGTGTTCAACTCCATCTTGTGATACGGCTCTTTGCTGGTTTCAAAAGTTGAACCTTTGGGCATCTGCACGGAAAACTGCTCGCCCTCGGGGCGCAGCGTTTCCCAGTCGGGGGTTGCTGGGGTCTGCGCCGCAGCCATTGTTAGAAGTCCGAGGATAAAAGTGAGAACGAGGGAGAAAACTTTGCAGCTAAATAATTTCATGGCCGCCATACTCCTTTGCAACGCATTAAAAATCCGCAGATTTCACAGATTACGCAGATAAGAAAGCAAAAGCCGATAACTGAGAAGAGAGCTGCTTGTTCGCTCTTCGAATCCGCGTAACCTGCGGATTACTGCGAACCGCGAATTACTATAACGCAATTCGGTTTTTCGGCTAAAGCTGCGCCGTCATCTCGGCCGGGTTCCAGTAGGCGTGCAGCGTTTGAATCTTTCCGCGTTCGTTCACTTCGATGACATCGATGCCTTCGAAGTGAACCTTATGACCAGACTGGCTGATACCGCGTCCGACCCATTTTACTGCGGCTGCGTTTCCAGCAATAAAGACTTCCTCTTCTGTTAGTCCAACTTCCTTGAAGGCGGCCATCACTGCTTGAAAGAACTCCTCAATTTTCCTATGACCCTGGTTGGGCGGGGTTCCCACCGGATCATAGGTTATCGCGTCTTCTGCAAACGTATTCAGAATTGCCTGCCGATCCATCGCGCGTATGGCCGCAAAGTAGTCCTTGACTGCTTGCGCAATAATTTCTGGAGACATTTATTCCTGCTTCCTTTCTCGTTCCTGCTGTACTAACACCCGCCGCAAAATCTTGCCTGACGCTGACTTGGGAATCTTGTCGATGAATTCGAGCAAACGTATTTTCTTGTACGGAGCCACGCGTTCCTCGACGAAGTCCATCAGCTCCGCGGCTGTGACCTGTCCTTTTAATACTACGAAAGCTTTTGGTATCTCGCCGGCTTCCTCATCGGGGCAGGGAATTACGGCCGCATCGGCCACACACGGATGAGTCAACAACAAAGCTTCGAGCTCAGCCGGGGGCACCTGAAAACCCTTGTACTTGATCAGCTCCTTGGCGCGATCGACGATGAAGAAGTGTCCTTCATTGTCCGCGTAGCCAATGTCGCCAGTGTGCAGCCAGCCGTCGGGATCAACTGTCGCGGTCGTCGCCTCCGGTCGATTCAGATAACCCTTCATGATCTGAGGACCGCGAACACAAACCTCGCCTTCCTGGTTGTGTGCGAGCGGCTCGCCGGTATCGAGGTTTACGACTTTGCATTCTGTATTGGGAGCGGGAACTCCAACAGCGCCAAATTTCACTTGCTTCGGATCAGCCGGCGACGAATGTGTTACCGGACTTGTCTCCGTCATCCCGTAGCCCTGGCGCACTTCGCAACCCAGGCGCTGCATGCAGGCGCGCGTTAACTGTTCGTCGAGCGGCGCGGCGCCGCAAAAGATAGTTTTCAGTTTGGACAAATCGTAATTGTCGACAACCGGATTCTTGCTGAGCGTGAGCACGATCGGCGGCACAAGATGCGCGAGCGTCACGCCGTAGTCCTGAAGCAACTTGAGAAACGGTTCGAGTTCAAAGCGCGGCACGGTCACGATGGTTGAGCCCTGATAGAGTCCCATGTTGAGGACGACGACCAAGCCGTAGATGTGAAATAGCGGCAACACGCAGATCAAAGTGTCGTTCTCAGTGAAGTAATCGAGCCCTTCCATCTGGCACATGTTGGCGACGAGGTTGTAGTGAGTGAGCATGACGCCTTTGGGGAGTCCAGTGGTGCCACTTGAATAGGGAAGCGCCACCAGATCCTCACGGGGATTTATCTCGACTTCAGGAAATTGCCCGTCGCTCGCGAGCAGCGAAGAGAAACGAGTGGCGCCATCAACTTCCGTTTCACCTTCGTCGAAAATGAACAACTCTTCGATGGCTGCTTCGCGCGCCGCCGCCGTGGCTTTCTCCAGAAACTGCGGCACGGTTACGAGGAACCGCGCGCCGGCATCTTTCAGTTGATGGGCGATCTCGTGTTCGGTGTACAAAGGATTGACGGGGCTCACAATGCCGCCCAGAGACGCGACCGCGTGGAAGGCTAGCGCATACTCCGGCAGGTTCGGACTGAGGATTCCAAAGACTTCGCCTTTCCTGAAGCCACGCTTCCAGAGACTGGCAGCGACGCGAGAAATTTGATCGGCGAGCTCTGCATATGTGATTGTGCGTCCGCTTGGCCCATCGATTATTGCTGGTTTGTTACCGCGCTCATTCGCATGCTGAAGCACGAAGGCCGTTACCGGCATTTCGGGAATGGCGACTTCTGGAAAAGGTCCGCGAAAGATCATGTTTAGGTCAGCCTCTGGAGAGCATCAGTCGCAGCAGTCTTGGAGATGCACGAAAAGTAGTCTCAGTTAGGCGTTGAATTGCCTCTTCACGATCAACTAGCCCACGATCGGCGGCAGCGCTTAGTATTCCCAGTGTACCGGTCACGAACAAGTTTCGTCTTGAAGCTTCTCGACGCCCGGTCCTCTCATCCATTAGGAGCAGATCCGCGCCAATTTCTTCGGCGAGCAAAACAGCTTCCAGTTCGCCTCCCGTCAGTTTCAATGTTGAATCAGTTTTCGTTGGCACTCTAACCTGCACCCATTCCGGCGGCGAAGAAGACCAGGTTCTGACCATCGTCGGAGCACCAGTGGTACTCAATTCAGCGAAGACTTTTCCTGGAATCATAATCTGATCGTATAGTTCATGGAGCACCCCAATATATTCCGTAAGAATGAGGTAGTTGATTGGCGAGGTATCAGAAACAACCTTCATTTGGGCAGAACCCGCTCGTGGGCGCGGCGGTCTTGTTGCAAGTCGTCTTCGTCATAGTGAAGAAAAGCGAGCCGCTCTTTCAAGAATCGCTCGGCTTCCCAGAAATCAAGGCCGAGAAGTTCTGCAACCTGGGGTTGGGATAGCAACTCGTCGCGATAGGCTTCAACGGCGAGAGCCTCCAGAGTTCGGCGGGAAAGATCGCCCCAATTGGTTTGAAGTTGCGCTGCAATTGATTCCGGAAGTTCAATAGTCACTGACATGATTTTTGGATCGTCCCAACCGAATGCTAGCGTTACTAAAGTTGGAACTATTATAGCCCAAGGCTGGAGAAACGGTTAGTATTCCATTAACCATTGGGAACTCGATAACAGCCCGCGATGAATTCCACGCCTCTCAACATCGTCTGTCTCGCCACCTACTACAAAGGCGGCGACTTCATTCGCGAATGTAAGAGTCTCGGTTGTAACGTCATCCTCGTCACCAAAGAAAAGATGCTTCAGGAAGACTGGCCCCGCGACTGCCTCGACGATCTGATCGCCGTGCCCAATGACGCTGGTCCGGCGTTGATGATCGACCTCGTCGCTTTTATC
>JANLYZ010000167.1:0-12649 GCA_031365905.1 Chloracidobacterium sp.
CCAGTCTGCGCCTTTGCCGATTTGTTCGCGTACTACGCGCGTCAACCCATCAACGCCATCCGCTTCTTCGGCGCCCTGGGGCACCGTCCACTCAGGCGCATAACCCTTCGGGCCATAACTTCCGGTCGCGACAATCGCGCGTGTCGCCACGAGCATTCGCGGTCCGGGAATAATTCCCTGTTGCACCGCCTGTTTCAATCCCACATCTGCATAGCCCGCGCCTTCAGTGCCGAGGTCGCGAATCGTTGTGAACCCGGCCAGCAACGTGCTGCGCAAATGATTCGTCGCGCGCGCCACGCGCAGGCTCAACGCTTCGCGCGCCACTTGATCATTCCAAATGGTTTCGCTGTAAGGATGAAGTAAGACGTGTGAATGCGCGTCGATCAGTCCAGGCATCAAAGTCAGGCCGGGCAAGTCGATCACTTTCGCATCCGCCGGAGCCTTGATCTCGCTCGCGCTCCCGACGGCTTCAATCTTCTCGCCACGAACGAGCACGACCCAACCGTCGTGCAACTGCGCCGACTCGCCGTCGAAAATGTGCGCGGGTCGGAGCAGGAAAACACTCTCGGGCGGCTTCGTAACGGGCGCCTGAGTTTGAGCGGACTGATTTATTTGAGCGAAAGAAAAGGTCAGTAGGCAAAGCAAAAAAGAAACCAAAGAACGCGAATGCATCAACTCACCTCGATTTATCATGAATTCAACCAATCGTGGGATTTCTCAGACTTGAAAGTTTGTGTGTCCCCCTTCCCAACTATCCCGACAGACTTGTCCGCTAAACCAGAGACCTTTCTACTATGAGCTTTTCTTTAGAAATTGCGAGTATACCAGCCAGAGGGTTCTATCGAGCATTTGCGTAAGGTGCTTGCTTGAGAGAAGCGAGTCGGACCGAGGTGCATTCTCCTGTCTATGCGGCGCGCCTCTTTTCAGTCGTCTTATTCTTGCGTTTTGCCTTTGATTGCGCACCGGCACCACTGATGGCTTTCGCTGTGTGTGTCTTTGCCTGAGACATCAGTTTGTTAAGTTCCTTAGGTTCCAAACTGTGGTATTCCGACTCAACTTTTTCTCGCTCTGCTTTAGAGAGTCCGGCAAATTGTTTTTTCATCGCTTTCTCTTCTTTCGTTTTAGCTCCCAGCCGGTGAAAACCCGCACCAAGCCATTCCCTTTGTCTTGGAAAACGAGTCGCAGATGTCTTCCTCGATCGGTATTTCCATCCATAACATAAACGTCGTCAAATCGCCGTTCATCGCGCGCAAAGAGGAAGTCGTGCAGGAAACACTCGTCCGCTTCTTCAGGCTCGATCCCATGATCACGCAAATGCTGCACGTTCCCATTCTTCTTGTTTTCATCGTCCCATTCAAATCGTTCCCAGTTCGTTTGCATTATCGAATGCTCCAATATTCTACTGGCAACATGCGCAAATATGACAGCGACAAAGACCTCAAAGCCTATTTTCTACGGGGCCATGAATCCCTTGCGCTTCAGCCATTCGCGTACCACCTCGGCTTGTCCGCGCTTGTTCGCGTCGACTTCGTAATTTAACTGCCGCATCTCTTCAGTCGAGATCGCATGCGCGAGTTTCCCGAGCACTTCATTCAACGCCGGCACCCGTGACAGTGAATCGTTGCGCACCAGATAGACGCCTTCGTAAGGGGGAAAATAATGGCTGTCGTCCTCGAGTTGTACCAGATCCAGCGCGGCGATTCTTCCTTCCGTTGAGTTGCCCGCAATCAGATCAACTTTACCCGACGACAAGGCAATGTAGGTCAACGAAAGATCCATCTCGCGCGGCTGATCGGCAAACTTCAACCCGTAGGCTTTCACGAAACCCGGATAGCCATCAGCGCGCGACATGAAATCCTGCCCAAACCCAGCGCGCCAATTTCGCACGTAAGGCGCTGCATCTGAAATCGTTTTCAACTTGAGCCGGCGCGCTTCAGCACCGCGCACCAAAATTGCGAACGTGTTATCGAAACCGAGCGGCTCGCTCAACGCGATCTTAAACTTCTCCGCATACTCCTGCTTCACCTGATCGTAGACCGCGCGTGGATCAGTTATGGGCGCGTGTTTCAGAATCGCCGTGTACGCCGTGCCGGAGTATTCGGGATAGATATCGATCTGGCTAGCCAACAGCCCTTCGTGCGGCAGGTTTCCACCCAACTCAAACTTGCGCTCAACTATCACGCCGCGCGCTTCGAGCATCTGCGCCGCGATCTCACCGAGAATTGCCGACTCAGTGAAATCTTTTGAGCCCACAACTACGCGCGGCTTCGGCAGGAAGCCGTGCGACCGCGAGTCTCGCGAATCGCGAGAGCCAACATAGACTCCAGTGACCACGGCAGCGATGATTGCAGTCACTGCACCAATCGTAATTTTTCTCCGTCCCGAACCGGCAACTGCCTTTCGCTTGCGAGTCACCGAGAAATATTTTTCGACCAAACCCAGTCCGAAGTCGGCAGTCAACGCCAGCAAAGCCGCCGGCACAGCGCCGGCAAGCAGCAGGTTGTTATCAAACTGCCTAATACCCCGAAAGATGAATACGCCCAAGCCCCCCGCGCCCACCGCCGCCGCGATCGTCGTCACTCCAATCGCGATCACGAGCGCCACGCGCACGCCGGTGATGATCACCGCCATCGCCAAAGGTAGTTCAACCTGCCAGAGTACCTGACTGCCGGTCATGCCCATCGCCACCGCGGCTTCGCGCACATTCGGATCAACTCCCAGAATCCCGGTCACGGTGTTGCGAATGATCGGCAGCAACGAATACAGCACGAGGGCAACGATTGCGGTACGCGCGCCGATGCCGCCGATGAATGGAAGCGGAATCAGGAAACCAAACAGCGCCAGACTGGGGATCGTTTGCATCACGTTGGCGATACCAAGAATCGGACCACGCAGAGATTTTTTTCGCGTCAGAAGAATGCCGGTGGGCAGGCCGATGGCGACGGCAATCAGTGTCGAGATGAAGACCAACCACAAATGCTCGCGCAAGTGCTGCAACAGCTCCGTCCAGTTTTGTTGGAGGTAGTGCCAGAAGCTCATCTGCTTCCCTCCAACGGTTGCGAACTGCCAGGAGCAAGGTCGAGAGTTTCTATGTACGCGAGCGCGTATTCGTTTTTCGATTTGACGAAGTTTTCCGGCGTCTCGAGCAGCAGCAGTTTTCCTTTTTGCATCAGACCGATGTGCGAACCGACCAGCAACGCTTCGCGCACATCGTGGGTAACAAAGACAGCAGTCTTCTTAAGTCGCCGCGTGAGGTCAACAAACTGGCGTTGCAAACTCGCGCGCGTTAAAGGATCGAGTGCGCCAAAAGGTTCGTCCAACAAAAGCAAGGGCGGCTCAGCAGCAAGCGCACGCGCCACGCCCACGCGCTGTCGTTGTCCTCCAGACAATTCTCCCGGATAGCGGCTCGCAAACTCACCCGGTTCGAGGCCGACAATGGCCAGCAGTTCATCAACCCGACTCTTAATCTTTTCTTTCTCCCAGCCTTCGAGCGCCGGAACGAGTCCGATATTTCTCGCGACACTGAAGTGCGGAAAGAGTCCGCCTTCCTGAATCACGTAGCCGGTGCGGCGTCGCAGGCGAATCGGATCCCAGGCTGTTATCGATTTACCTTCAACCTTCACTTCGCCGGAAGTGGGCGATAAAAGACGATTGATAAGTTTAAGTGTAGTAGTCTTGCCGCAACCAGACTCGCCGAGGAGAACCAGCGTCTCGCCTTGCTGAACTGAAAAAGTTAGATGGGAGATTACGGGAACAGTAGATGCAGCATGAGAGAAACTTACATCACGAAACTCAACCAGCGGCGCTTTGATTAATTCTAACATCTCATTTACTGGGACCGCGGGCGTCCCGCCCGCAATGAGCGCGAAGCGCGAAAACAATACCGCCTAATTAATTCGTCATGAAGATCTGCGCGCCTGCGGCGCGTTGCGGGCGGGACGCCCGCGGTCCCAGCAAATCGTGGCTTTGATATCAAACCGCCATTAGAAGATTGCTGCTAAACCGTTCCTGCGTGTCGAGCCAGGTGCGACCGTGAACGAATCCCGTCTCCGTCGCCAACCGCGCAATGTCGTTCCGATCATACTTGTAAGAGTTCTCGGTATGAATCTGTTCACCTTCATGGAATTGCACTTCCATCTCAAGCTGGCTGATCGAAACTGTTTGCTCGCGCGTGCTCTCAATGTAGATCTCAACCCGGCCGACTGCCTCGTTATAGAAAGCGTGATGCCGGAACGCACGCAGATCGAAGTTACCATCCAGTTCGCGATTGATGCGCGCCAGCACGTTTAGATTAAACGCCGCGGTGACGCCGAGCGCATCGTTGTAAGCAGCTTCGAGCACGCTTTTCTCTTTCTTCAAATCAGCGCCGAGCAGCAACGCGTCACCGGCGTGCAACACCTGCCTGAGTGCGCGCAGAAATTTCAGCGCTTCGTCCGGATCAAAGTTGCTGATGTTGGAACCGAGAAAGAGCGCGAGCGTGCGGCCCCGTTGTTCCTTTTCTAATTCGGCGAGTCCGGCGAAATAATCGGCGGCATAAGCTTCGATGCGGAGTTCCGGGTACGACTGCAAAAGTATGCGCGAGCTGCTGTCCAGCGCCGAAGCGGAAATGTCAACGGGTATGAAAAGCAGTTCAGCTTGCTTGCGCAGCAACGCTTCAATCAGCAGGCGCGTCTTCGAGGCGCTGCCGCTGCCCATTTCAATCAACGTAATGTCGCCAGCGACTGACGCCACAATTTCATCCGCCGAACGCTCAAGAATCTCATTCTCAGCGCGCGTCAGGTAATACTCGGGCAACAAACATATAGCTTCAAAAAGCTGCGAGCCCAGTTGATCGTAAAAGTATTTTGGCAAAAACCGCTTGGGCTGCGTCGAGAGACCTCGGCGCACATCTTCCGCCAGACCCGCGCGCGGATCGCGTTTCACGAGGTTGTGAATGAGAAACTTCTCTTCGCCGATTTGTGCCGCTTGGGTTTCTAACATCGGGTTCCCCTGTCCTGCCTGAATCCCGGTATGATAGCGGATCAATCTCGATTAGCAACCATTGAGACAGCTAGACGGCCACAGATAAATGCGATAAGACGAGTCTAACTCATCGAGACTTCAGATCTTTGTAATCCGTATTTATCTGTGGCGTAGTTGTTGACGGTCGGAAGCTTGACCGCTGGCAAACGCTTGGGCAAGATCACAGCCTATGCTTTACCGGAAATCTCCCGCGGCTGATCCGGGCCGCAGCTATTCCCGAAATAGAAGGCTCGCAGGTTTGGTCCCGCTGGTACTGGCACTCGCGGGACTGACAGCTTCCGCGCAAACTTACCGGCGTGACTTAGACACGGGCGAAAAAGTTTCGCTGACCGTGAAAAGCCGCAGTGGGCGTGTAAGCGTGATCGCGTCAGACGAGCAAAAGAAGAACGTCACAATTGAGGCCAGTTCGACGGGGGCGCCGGTTTCTGCCGCGGATGTTCACGCCGTCGCTAAAGGCAATAATGTCGACATTGAGGTCCGCGACCGCCGCGACAAGGATCGGATCGATCTTGTCGTGCATATTCCGCCGCGCTCGAAAGTAAAAATAGAAGGTGAAGCAGGTTCGATTGATGTGGTTGGCAATCTTGAGTCGGCCGTTGTCACTACCAACACTGGAACTATTCACGCCGACGTTCCGCTTGACGCGGTGAAGTTTGATTTTGTTTGGAGTGCCAGCAAGCCCCGCTTCCTGAGCGATGTGGAACTTCCGAAGATTAAGGAAAGAGCGGCCGGCGTTTTTGCGATCTCCGGCAAGCTGGGTGAAAAGAAACCTGACAAAGCGGAGCGGGTGCAACTCGATTTCCTGACGCAGCGTGGCGTAGTCTTGCTGAACGTCGATCCGGCAATGGTGCCGAGCGATCTGCATGAACGGCCGCTGACTGAGGCCGCGCGCGCCATTGTCCGCAGTGGCGACACCCAACTGACTGACGCTATCCGCAAAGTCTCGCCGAAGCTGTTTGGCGATTTTGCGAAGACGCTTCCCGGGCTGGGGAAGGAGCCGACGCTCGTGAAGCGCGCGCCGCCCGGCCGGTTTGTGAGCGCGTCGTCACCGCAGCTTCTGCGGTTCAATGCGAGTGTCACGGATCGCAACGGGCGCGCGATTGGCGGCATGAAAGAATCAGATTTCACCGTCTACGAAAACGGCGTCGAGCGCCAGGTGACGAAGGTTGTACCCACCAACGAACCATTCAACTTGGTGCTGCTGCTGGATGTGTCGGGAAGCGTCGAGGAGCGCATCGAGTTTATTCGTAAGGCGGCGCGGGACTTTCTGAAGACCGCCAGCCCGCAGGATCGCATCGCGATTATTAGTTTTCGCGACGACATCCAGGTGATCTCGGACTTTAGTACCGATCGGAAAATGCTCTCGAAGAAACTCGACGAAATCGATGCGGGCGGCGGCACCGCGCTCTACGACGCGCTCGGCTATGTGCTCGCGAGTCCGTTGAAACAATTGCGCGGTGAACGGACCGCCATAGTGATTCTCTCAGACGGCGACGACAACAAATCCTTTGTGCCCTTTCCGGCGATTCTCGAAGCAATCACTGAATCAGGCGCACTTCTCTATCCGCTCTACGTCCCGTCCGGCTTGATTCCCGAGGGCAGCGTGCCCAAACCGGAGGTCACAATTGATCCGTTGCGCACGCGCTATCTGACGCTTACCACGCGCGCGCACGAAGAAGGACAAAAGCTCGCCGAAGTTTCCGGCGGCGTTTACTACCCGATTCGTCATCTCGAAGAGTTGCAGCGCGCGTACGACGATGTTGTCGTTCAACTCCGCACCGCTTACACGATTACCTACGCGTCCAACATTAGTCCAAACGGCAATCCGCGACTGCGGGTGCGCACAAACCGGGAAGGCGCGTCGGTGCGCTTGAGTCCGGTGGTGAACGTCGCAACGCCCTAACCAACCGTCAACCTGTTCACTGAGACCGCGGGCGTCCCGCCCCGCCAATAGCCCGTTCGCGCAAACCGAGCCTCGCACTGAGACTTGTGCGCTGTGGTTTCTCCTGTTCGCGAACGCCCGAACAACGAGACAGCTTATGGGTTCGCAGGTGTATAATGCGGCTGAGAAATCCCATGCAGCAAAACATTCGTGTAAATAACAATCTCCTAAGCGACTTCTGTCGTCGCAATCATATTGCCAAGCTTTCCTTCTTTGGATCGAGCTTGAGAGATGATTTCGACAGTCGCAGCGATGTTGATGTGTTGGTTGATTTTGAACCAGGACACTCACCAGGTTTTCTTCGAATTGCTCGAATGGAACGCGAGCTCTCTGTTTTACTCAATGGTCGAAAGGTGGACCTCCGCACCTATCAGGATCTGAGTCGATATTTCCGCAACGAAGTCCTCGCCAGTGCCGAAGTGCAATAGGCTCAAGACTGACTACGTTCGCCTGCGCCACATGATTGAGGCAGCGAACGATGCTGTGTCCTTCGCTGGTAAGTCCAGAGTTGAACAATGATGTCATTACTCTTCAAATCAATTCTCGTGATTTCGCTTCTAACCGTCGGCTCTCTCTTGTTCACAACAGCGAACGATCTTGTAGCGAAGGCCAATCCACGTTGCGACCAGGCTAATCAACGCACAATCTCACTAAGGGTCGAAAACAAAGCAGGCGCGCTGGTAGATAATTTGCGCCTTGAAGATCTGTCGCTTCTTGAAAACAAAGCCTCGCGCGAGATTCTCAAGCTTGAAAGCAAAACGAATGAGTTTGTGGCGGTGGCCATCCTGATCGACAAGAGCGTGTCTCAGGAACGATTATTGCCGCAGACGAAGCTTGCAGCCCAAGAGTTTTTTGAGGCAGTTCTGCTTACAAATAAAGATCGCGTTGCGCTGGTCTCTTTTACTGGAGAAGTCACAGTAGATGAGAACCTGACTAATGATTTAGCAAAGCTCAAGTCGGCAATTGACCGGATAAAGTTTGTGCCCGTACCAGGTTATGTTGGTGGAGGCGTAGTTGTCAGTCGGATGCCACCACCAAACCCTCCGATCTTAGGCAGCAGCGCAATTTGGGATGCGGTTTGGGTAAGTACGGATGGAATCCTTCAAACTGCGGCTGATTCACGCCGCGGGATCGTGCTGCTCACGGACGGCGAAGACACGTCTAGCAGCAAGCGACTGCGTGAAGCGATCGAGTATGCAGACCGTTACGACGTTGCCGTTTTTGCGATCGGAGTAGCCGATGAGCGAGCTTCTGGCCCGGTGAATCGCAACCCTCTGAAAAGGCTGTCGGAGGAAACTGGCGGGCGCGCTTTTTTCCCAAAGAAACTGCAAGAGCTGCCCAACATCTTTCAGCAAGTCGAGCAGGAACTGCGAGCACGCTATCTTGTGACCTATTGTTCCGCGAGCACCGGGCCGGCGGACAAACCAACTATAATCAATTTTGAAATGAAGACTCCGCAATCGCGTGAGTCAGATTTCCACCTTCTATACCAACATTATGGTTTGTAATTCTGTAAGTTCGAGCCCTCGCTCGCGCCAGTTTACTTTTCATCCTTCATCATTCATCCTTCATCCTTCGAATGTCTCAACCACTTTTCGCATCTTTGTTCGACGAAACTGAGCGGCGGCCGCTGACTGTCAGCGAGCTGACGGAGTCAGTGCGCAAAGCGATCGAGGCGCGCTTCTCGACCGTTTGGGTGGAAGGCGAAATTTCAAACTTCAAAGCACACTCATCGGGCCATTGGTATTTCACGATCAAGGACGAAGGGGCGCAACTCCGCGCCAAATGTTTTCGTTCCGCCAATAGTCGCATCCGGTTTCGACCGAAGGATGGACTGCACGTGCGCGCGCGCGGCCGGCTGACGGTTTACGAAGCGCGCGGCGACTATGAATTGATCGTCGAAGCGCTCGATCCGGTCGGTGCCGGCGCGCTGCAAATTGCTTTTGAACAACTGCGCGATCGGCTTCAGGCTGAAGGCTTGTTTGCACCTGAGCGAAAGCGCGCGTTGCCGGTTTTTCCGGGACGCGTCGGTATTGTCACCTCGCCGACGGGCGCGGCCATTCGCGACATTCTTAACGTCATCTCCCGGCGCACGCGTACCGTTCACGTACTCTTTTCGCCGGCGCGCGTGCAGGGGGAAGCTGCGGGCAGCGACATCGCCCGCGCGATCAAGTTATTGAACGATCATCATCAGCGCGCGCTATCGGAAGGACGTGACCAGGATCTAGTTGACGTGCTGATTGTGGGTCGTGGCGGTGGCTCTACGGAAGACCTTTGGGCCTTCAATACGGAAGAAGTGGCGCGGGCGATTCGCGGCTCGGCGATTCCCGTAATTTCCGCCGTGGGCCACGAAACTGATTTCACGATCGCCGATTTTGTCGCCGATCAAAGAGCGCCAACTCCATCTGCCGCCGCCGAACTCGTTGCCGCTCGCGAAGATCAGCTTTGCACCACGCTCGCACAGGCCGGACAAAATCTTTCGCAATTGATGCGCTACAAAATAGTGACGGCGCGAACACGCGTGCAGCAGCAGGCGCTTTCCCATGTGTTTGACGAAGTGCGCGGCCGCTTGCGAGATGCTGCCGCGGATACAAATTCAGCGCGGCACCGTTTGGAAATCCTGGTAACCCAACTGCTGCGCGGCGCACGCCTTCGCAACGACGCTTTAAGTGGCAGCCTGGCCCCCGCGCAATTGCGTGCGCGTCTCGCCGCAGCCCGCGTGCGGTTTGATTCGGCGTATACTGGCTGCAATATTGCTCTCGAAAAGCAGTTGGACGAAGCGCGCGGTCGTCTGGGGATCGCAGCCGCTTCGCTCGATGCGCTCTCGCCGCTGGCCGTGTTGCAACGCGGGTTTGCTGTCGCGCAAAGCGCAGACGGAAAACTGCTGCGCGATGCGAAACAGGTTTCGGTTGGAGATAAGATCAAAGTTCGGTTAGCAGTTGGAAGAATCGGGGCCAGAATAGACGACATCGAAGAAACGTGAGTGGAGCTAATGGCGTTTCTCTGTGCCACCTTTGTGCGCTCTGTGTCTTTGTGGTGAGTGGATTGGAAACTGTCGTTTACCACTGAGGCACAGAGTACACAAAGGTCGCACAGAGACTGAAAAATGGGAACGCGACTCTCGATCAAAGAACATGAAAAAAGAAGACCAACCAAAAAGTTTTGAAGCGTCGCTTGAAGCGCTCGAAGAAATTGTCCATCAGCTCGAGGATGGCGACTTGCCGCTCGAAAAGAGTTTGGAATTATTCGAGGATGGGATTCGCCTCTCGCGCCAGTGTCAGGAACGACTCAATCAGGCTGAGCGCCGCATTGAAGTCCTGCTGCGCGATAATCAGGGACGACCATCTGTAATGCCGTTTGCAGATGCAAATGCCATCTCCGAAGACAGCGCGGATTGATGAATACATCTTCTGAAACAGCGGCTCTCGAAACGTCAGGCGCGGCGGTGGAAAGCGGCTTGCAGCCTTTCGTCGAGCAAGCTCGCCGGCGCGTCGATGCCGCGCTCGATCGCCTGCTGCCCGCGGAATCAGTTTCACCGGAGAAAGTTCACGCCGCGATTCGCTGGAGCATCTTCGCCGGTGGCAAACGCTTACGCCCAACCCTGTTGCTCGCCGTTGGCGCGACCTTTGGCGCTCAGCCCGAGTTGCTCATCGATACCGCGTGCGCGCTGGAGATGATTCATTCGTATTCGCTGATTCACGATGACCTGCCGTCAATGGATAACGACGATCTTCGCCGCGGTCGGGCCACCTGCCATGTGCGTTTCGGCGAAGCCACGGCGATCCTCGCCGGCGATGCGCTGCAATCGTTGGCTTTCCAAACTATTTCTGAAGACGACAATCTCCCGCTCGCGAAGCGCGTGCTTTTGCTTTCCGAACTTGCGCGAGCGTCAGGAACACCGCGTGGCATGGTGGCGGGACAGGCGCGCGATCTCGAAGCGGAATCGCGCGAAGTGTCGCCGAGCGAGTTGGAACAAATTCACCGTTTAAAGACCGGGGCCTTGATCATTGCCGCAGCGAGATGCGGCGCAATCATCGCAGACGCGTCGCAAACTGAGCTTGCGGCCGTTACGGACTACGCGGCCCAGCTCGGTTTGCTGTTTCAAATCACCGACGATTTGTTGGACGTGACAGCGACTGCCGAAACGCTCGGCAAAACTCCCGGCAAGGATCAGCGCTCGAAGAAGGCGACGTACCCGGCGCTCTACGGAGTTGAAGTGACAAAAAATCACCTGGCTCATGCGCACCAGACGGCTTGTTCGTCGCTCGCTGCCATTCACACCCCAACCACATTGCTGCGTGCTATCGCCGATTTCATTCTGGAACGCCAGACCTAAGATTAATTCCGCCATCAGGGATTCCTAATATCAATGAAAGCTTCGCAGTAGAGCAGATCTTGTGACTGAAAAACCAAGTGATCAGAGCCTGCTGGGTCGAACGTTCGATCAGTATCAGAACTTCATGCAAATCGCCCAATGCGTGAAGGAGGCTGCTCGTCAGGCCTCAATTGTCAGACCCAGAGTCCTGGAGTTGTATCGTCGCGCTTCCGGCCTGGCTGAATATCTTCCTGAGGCCGATCTGATCCGCCACGCCACTCACACCAACGACCAGCCGTCTCTGCCGAGCCCGCTTCATTTACCCTTCCCAGACAAGTCATTCGACGCCTGTGTGATTTCTGACGTCTACGAACACTTGCCTCAAGCACAGCGCCCCGAATTGCTGGGAGAGATGATTCGCGTAACCAGCGGATTAGTTCTGGTGGGCAGTCCGGTCGCCGACGAAACCGTCACCCGATGCGACAAGATCGTATTCGATTTCATCTGGGGAAAGTATGCTGAAAAATTCGCGCCGCTTAGTCAGCATGTCACCTTTGGCCTGGAACCACTTGAAGACATAGTCGCCTCGCTCAAGTCGCAGGGAGCTGATCGAGTAGTTCTACTGCCCTGCAATTATGTCTATCGCTGGATTCACCAACTCCTGATCTATTTTGACTTGCAGCACCAGCAGCCCTATGCAGGCATATATGAGCCGCTAACTCGCATTTACAATGAGCGATTGTCACCCTACGATTACCGCGAACCGTGCTATCGTTATTTGATCGTCGTGGCCGTAGATCCGCGACTGGATGCCGACGTTTTTTCCGGGCGGCTTACCGGGCCTCGCGAGGTGCCGGAAACCGTAGCTGAGACCGACGGTCTGCTTTTGCAGGAGTTTCTCGCTATCAACAACCGCGCCGGCGACGCCTTGCGAGAAAAAGACGAAGAGCTTGCTCGCCTGAAAGAGAGCCTCGGGAATGCTCAACATGAGATTGAAAGATTGGCGAACGCCGCCAAGCAAAAGAACCGGTCGGGCTGGTTCAAGCTCAGAAGTCTATTGTCCAAACTACCTAAGCCTTAAGTGCACCGGCAAAATGAAACAAAAACTTGCATTCGCTACCCTCGTTTTGTTGGCTCTACTTGCCATGATTGTCTTCTCTGCGGCTTGCCGTCAGGCAACAACAACGAGGTCAACAACCGCCCTTGACGAGCCGGCATACAAGAATGAGATTCAGAAGTGGCAAGGCGAACGGCTAGCGAGTTTGACGAAGGACGATGGCTGGCTCACGCTCGTCGGACTCTTCTGGCTGAAAGAAGGCGAGAACAAATTTGGCAGCGATGCGAAGAATGCGGTCGTGCTGCCAAAGGAC
>JANLYZ010000174.1:0-2636 GCA_031365905.1 Chloracidobacterium sp.
AGGGCAAGGGCAACTCCGACGAGGCTCAGCGAGAGGACGTCTGGCTCGAGACTGGTGAGTTTATTGTTGTGCCCCACGGCGTGGAACACCGCCCCGTCGCAGACGAAGAAGCTGAGGTGCTGCTGTTCGAACCCGCGTCAACGCTGAATACCGGGAACGTTCGCGACGAGTTTACCGTATCAAATCTCAACTGGATCTAAATCGCTGTCGTAAACCCGCGATCTTGTGTGAAGATAAACCATAACCCTGAATGGAGGCTTTGAGCTGTGAGAAAAATGTTTAGTCCCTTTGTCTTAACTCTTCTGCTGATTGCAACGGCGGCATTAAACACGAACGCACAAAATGCGCTGGGTCAAACCGTGCCTGAGCGCACGCAATTGGCAACAGCCAGACCAGCAGCTTTGGCAACGACCGCAACCACGACCACAAATCCGCAAGGTGTGATCAATTCCCTTTCCAACCTGCCGGAGGCTGATGGCCTTATTTACGTTAACCTGCAACGCATCCTCAATGAGGCGCTGCCGAAATTTCTGCCGGCGAAAGATCTCGAGGAAATGCGCAAGGGCTTTGGGGAAGCGAAAGCAAATGCCGGCATCGATCCGGGAAAACTTGATTATGCCGTTATCGCTATTCGTTTTAAAAAGCCCACCGCCGATCTGAACTTCCAGGCGCCGGAGTTTATGTTGGTCGCGAGCGGAGACTTCAGCGCCGACTCATTGATGACCTTGGCGCGAATGGCTTCTCAGGGGAAACTCCGCGACGAGAAATACGGCAACAAGACGATCGGATTGATGACGATTGATCCGATCGCGAAGGAGTCGGAAAAGACTCCGCTGCTCAAGTCGTTTACGGAAATGGGGATTGTGGCTTTGAATGCGAACACTATCGCTTCTGGCAGCCCCGGCTATTTGCGCGCGGCGATCGATGCTGGCGACGGCAAGGAACGCATAAGCGCCGAGGCTTTGAATTTCCTGGTGCGCGATCCAAATGCGCTTATCAGTTTTGCTGGTTCACCCTGGCATTCGTTCGCCAAGAGCTTTGGCATCCTGGGCACGGAAACAACGCCGCGAGCAGCGCGTTGCGAAATGAAAATGGGCGACATCTATGCGGCGCTCACGATGGATGACAAGAACTTTATGATCCGCGGCGTAAGCAATGCCGACAATCCCGACACCGCTAAGATAATTGCCAACTTGTATTCAGCCTTGCTGCAATACGCTTCCACTTCAATCCCCGATCCGGTAGCGCAGTCGCTTTTGAAAGGTCTTAACATCACGGCTGAAGGCGACGAAGTAATGGTTCGCGGCGACTTCTCGCAGCAAATGGTGATGGATATGATTCAACGGCATATGAAGCCAAAGCAGGAGGAAGTGCACGCTACTGACACCATGACGGTTACGAAGCCAGCGGTAAAGAGACGCAGAACACGACGCCGCCACTAAGTAAGTAGGACAGACATTCCTGTCTGTCCTCCACGCGAGTCGGCAACAAAGTTAAGAAGTGGACCAAACAACTTCAGCAGTTGCCGTGCTGACGGCTATGATCACGCCGGCAGTATTGATCTCAGCTTGCGGTAGCATGATTCTCTCTACCTCGTCGCGGCTCGGTCGAGTAGTCGATCGAGTCCGTTCTTTGTCAGACAAACTTGAAGATCTCGCCAGAAACAACTCCACTGAAACCAAAGAAAGACAAGGCGTGATCTTTGCGCAACTTGATAAGCTGACCAGCCGCGCGCGTATTCTGCAACGTTCGATGGTGGCCTTTTATCTGGCTACTGGAATGTTTGTTGCCACCAGCGTGGCCATCGGTGTGGTGGCGGTCATACCAAGCAGTCCGCGATACAGTTATGTCCCGGTGACTGTTGGGTTGTTAGGCGCCTGCTTTCTTTTTTATGGCAGCATCCTGCTAATTTTCGAAGCGCGCCTGGCGCTTAGCACCGTTCATGCGGAGATGGATTTCACCTGGCGTTTGAGTACCCGAGTCGCGCCGCCGGAACTGGTCGAACAACACAAACCGCACTTTGTGCATTTTCGCAGTCACAAGTAGAACAGAGGTCAGATGCCAGAGGTCAGACGTCAGACAAAGGATCAGCCTTTTTACTTGAGGCTACTTGAAACGGGAGAGTTAGCGAAGCGAGTAGCGTCGCTGGAATTGCTGCTCGAGCGTTGCACCGTCTGCCCACGCGACTGTTTCAACAACCGTTTGCAAAACGAAATCGCGGCCTGCTATTCAGGAAGGCTGCCGATCGTTTCTTCCTACACCGCTCACTTCGGCGAAGAGCCGGCGCTGGTCGGCACAAAGGGCGCAGGTAACATTTTCTTCGGCAACTGCAATCTGCGTTGCGTCTATTGTCAGAACTATCAAATCTCACAAACTCACAAGGAACAACTGAAGAACGAGATAACGCACGAGCGTCTCGCGGAGATGATGATTGAGTTGCAGGCAAGGGGTTGTCACAACATCAACTTTGTTTCGCCAACCCACTTCGCGCCGCAGATGGCGCGCAGCGTTCTGCTCGCCGCTGAGGCGGGATTGCGAATTCCGATTGTCTACAACACTAACGCTTACGATTCTGTCGAAGTTTTGCAACTGCTCGAGGGAATCGTCGGAGTCTATCTGCCGGATCTGAAGTATGC
>JANLYZ010000203.1:0-3534 GCA_031365905.1 Chloracidobacterium sp.
GTGCGCGCGCGGAGCTGCATCGCCTCGACGCGCACCGCGGGCGTGCGCAGCAACAGTGAATCTTCCAATGCCGGCCACTGCCCTGCCACATGTTTCCAGGCAACTTCCGCGTCGCCGGTATAGAGCTCGATTTGGACCAGCGCGTGCAGCGAAACGTAATGCTGCAAATGAAATCCTTCGTGTGGCCACGACTGCAAGGCTTCGATCACGTCGGCGCGGGCTTTATCCGGATCGTCCGCGGCCAGCCAAATCATGTTCAAACGCGTCCGCAGTTCCATTGCTGCGAAAATGTTTCCTTGGTCCAGAGCCGCAGAAAGCAGCGCCGGCACGCGGCGCGACACTTCAGCCAGTTCGCCCATGTGCAAAAGCGAACTGAGCTTATAACGATTCGCTACCGTCAACTCCCACGT
Organism: Chloracidobacterium sp.; assembly: GCA_031365905.1. Classification (GTDB taxonomy): domain Bacteria; phylum Acidobacteriota; class Blastocatellia; order Pyrinomonadales; family Pyrinomonadaceae; genus PSRF01. The sequence goes on from JANLYZ010000203.1 coordinate 411, forward strand.
AACGCCCGTGCAGCGATCGCGCAAAACTTCCGACGCGAGTTCACACAACTCCGAAGCCTTCTGCCAGGTGCCGGCAAGGTAGGCGCCAACGCCGCGTGACCACGTGGCGAGCGCAATCGCATGTGGGTGCCCTGATTTCTGCGCCAGCTCCTCGGCTCCTCCCGCTATCTGCGCGGCGCGCTCGAGTCCAGCGCCGCCACGCGCCGCCGTCCAGGCCGCTTCGAAAGCCATCGCGCGTGCGACGCGGTAAGGCTCGCCGGCTCGCAGGGCCAATAATAAATGCCGGCTTTGGAAATCGGCGCCACGAATCAAGTCAACCGCACCCAAACCGGCAGCAACTGCATAACAGGTGTCGATGCGCACCAGATCGAATTCCGGAATTTGACTCTCATCGCGTTCGGTAAACTTCAAACCGCGCAAGCGGATTTGCAGGCGCTTCAGTAGCAAAGAAAACAGTGCGCTCCTTGGCCCGGCAGGATAGGACAAACCAATGGCCGCAAGCACGACGCGAATTAGCTCCAGCCCTTCGTTAATGTGACCCCCCATTAACAACTGCTGGGCCGCACGGCGTTTGAAGTCAAGGCTGTGACGCGCCGAAGACACTTCAGCCAGGTCAAGGAAAGCCTGCGCCGCTTCCGCCGGACGACCGGCGTTGACGAGCGCGTCGGCAAGTCCGCGCTTGAGGTCCACCAGTTCGGCGTCGCGTGCCGGCGCCAGCTCGAGAGCGCGGCGATAGAAGGCGGCCGCTCGATCAAAAGCGAGCGCGGTCGCGGCTTTTTTGGCAGCGGCGGCGGCGTGTATTGCGGCGCGCACCCTTTCACCCGCGCCCATGTAATGTTCAAAGAGCGCTTCTGGATCGTCGATGCCACGGGCTTCGAGCGCCTGGGCCAGCCGGCGGTGAATCTGCGTGACTTTCTTCGGATCGAGTTGGGCAGCCAGCGCCTCGCGAATGCGATCGTGATAAAGCTCGAGGGTGTGTTCAGCTCCGCCGGTACGGAGAAACTGGGCGGCGCGCAAGGTCGTGACTAGCGGCAGTTCATCGCCGGAAAGCTCGGCCGCCTGATAAGCAACTTCCGGATTTATCGGTCGACCGGCAACCGCGAGCGCGTCAACAAACTGGCGCGCGCCCTTGGGCAGATGGCGCAGGCGCGCATCCAGCATGTCTGCCAGAGTGATCCCGGTGGTGCCGGTTTGATCGCTGGTTAGCGCGTAACGAGCGAGTTGTTCGAGCAGAAACGGATTGCCGCGCGCTTCGCCGAGAATCGCATCCGCGAAGGGCTCGAGCACAGACGCGCTCGAACCAAGCAACTCATTCAGCAACGTGTAAGATTCGGATTTGGAAAGCGCACCGATCAAAACTTCGCGACAACTTTCATTGCCGGTCTTTTCCAGCAGCGCCTTCAGGAAAGGCTTCGTGCGCACGTCTTCGCTGCGAAAACTTGAAAGCAAGAGCAACGGCGGCGAATCCGGCGGACGCAGCAAGTCCTCCACGAGGCTGGTGCTGTCAGCGTCAGACCACTGCAGATCGTCAATGTAAAGCAGCAGCGGTTGTCGATCGCAGATGCGCCCGAGAAGTTCGCGCAGTGCCGCAAAACCTTTGCGTCTCAAGGTGAAGGGATCCGGTGTTTCATGTTCCCGTTGGGGTGCATTGAAGACCGCGTCCACCTGAAGCATTACCGGGAAAAGCCGAGCGAGCGCCAGCACTTCTCGCGGCATCAGGGCTTCCGCCTTCGCTGCCGGCAGCGACATCAAATACTTCGTTAAACTATCAACGACTCCATCCAGCGCTTTGTATGGCACTGACTCGCGCTCGTAGCAGCGCCCTTCGAGAATGACAACTTCAGGGTGTTTCTCCTTCAACTGGTCCAGAAAATAACGAGCGACGGCCGTCTTTCCCATTCCCGATCCGCCGTGAAGATAAACCGTGACCGTTTCTCCGCGCCGCGTGACGTCGAAAGCATCTTCGAGTTCGCGCAACTGTCGTTCGCGCCCAATGAAGGGAGTTGTTTGCGCTACCGACAACACCGGCGTGGATACCGGCAGCTGCAATTGGCCTGTCCGGCCATGACCCAGTATCCGCAAAATTTCCCTGCCGGTTGGGCGCTCTTCCGGTTTGCGGCGCAACAAGCGAACGCACAGATCGTCGAGTTCCGGCGGCACGTCGCTTACCAACGTGCTGGGCGCGGGCGGATCGAAGTTTTGTTTATTCATCATCACTTCGAAAAACTTACCCGCAAATGGAAGTCGTCCGGTGAGCGCCTGGTAAAACATGACGCCGACGCTGTACCAATCGCTCGCGCGCGAGATAGGCAGCTGCGCGCCTTGTTCCGGAGACATGTAGTCAGGCGTGCCGGCGAGCGTGAGCGTGTCGTGAAGTTCGCCCCCTTCGACTTCCGCTACCAAACCGAAATCCAGAATTACTACTCGACCTTCTTTCGTTACCAACACGTTTGAGGGTTTGATATCGCGATGAAGTTTCCCTGTCTCGTGCAGACCGTGCAGACCTTCGGCAAGTTGCCGCAACGCAATGTTGAGAAAATTAAGATTTAGTTTTACCTGCGCGAGCGTAGGATCCTGGGGAACTTCCGGCGCGTCGTCAGCAGAGCGCTGGCCTTTCAAGGAATCCAACTGTTTCGTTTCTGCTTCGTAGTTGGCCAACAACTCTTTATCGGAATCGGAAGCTACGGAAGACTTGCGCAGGGTTGGAGTTTTTGAAGACTGCACATGTTTGGCGCGATAACCGGGGCGAACGTATTCAAGAAAATTCACCCCTTCAACCAGCTCCATCGTGAAGAACCAATACTGGCCGTCAGACATGAATTCATAGAGCGCCGCGAGATTTGGATGAGACACGTCGGCGAGCGAGCGAAACTCGTTTTTAAAGCGCGAAATGTGCGAGGCTTCAGCGAGCGTGAGTGTTTTCAGCGCCACCACCTTGTCGGTCTCGCGGTCGTGCGCTTCGTAAACCACGCCCATGCCGCCCGATCCCAGGCGGCGGCGAATGCGGAAACGTTCAGTGCCGAGAAAGTCGTTGGAGGTTTGACCCATGTGCTTTGATTCTGAGACTACATAAACGACCGCGAGAATTTAAGTTAGTATAGGTAGTCTAAGCCATAACGTTGCG
>JANLYZ010000207.1:0-2643 GCA_031365905.1 Chloracidobacterium sp.
TGTGCTTAACTTCAGATTCGGCCTGGTGCCCGGACTGAACACTATCTCCGTCGCGAACAACCCTGGGCAAGCGTTTGATATTGTGTCGCGAGAATTCCATATGGTGTCGATCTTCATTGTCTACCTGATTGGCATCACCGCGACGGTGTGGCATCTGGCAAACGGCATCTGGCTATTCCTGGTTGACTGGGGTATCACCATCGGTGAGCGCGCGCAACGTTTGACCGGTTACGCCTGCATCGGCTTTGGTGTTTTCCTGCTGCTGGTTGGGATCAATGCCGCGATAGCTTTTATACGCCCGGGCGGGCTGTTGGGAGGAATTCTGTGATGGGCGAAGTTAGGGTAAGCGTAACGATTACGAATGCATTGGACGAGGCCCTGGCTCGCCGCGGCCAAATCCCCGCATCCGAGATTCGGCGTTATGAGGCGGATGCAATGGTAGACACAGGAGCGGTACGCAGTGTCATTCCATCGCACGTGGTTCAAATACTGGGATTGGCTAGTCGTGGGCAAAGGGTCGTTGAATATGCCGACGGGCGCAAGGAAGCCGTAGATGTTACGGAGTCAGTGGCCATCAGCATTCTTGGTCGGGACACACTAGAAGAGGCTCTGGTCCTGGGTGATGAAGTATTAATTGGCCAGACAGTCCTGGGGAAGCTGGACATTATCGTGGATTGTAGCAACGGCCGCGTTGCACCCAATCCGGCTCATCCCGATCAGCCAGTCACCAAGGTCAAGTAGACAGATTATGGCAAACAACGGCATCAAGATCGCAATTGTCGGTGGCGGGCTCGCGGGCCTCGCAGCGGCTATGAGAATTGCCGAAGCGGGACATGCGGTGGATCTTTTTTCCGTCGTTCCGGTGAAACGCTCGCATTCAGTTTGCGCGCAGGGCGGCATCAATGGCGCGGTTAACACTAAGGGCGAAGGCGATTCGACCTGGGAACATTTTGACGACACGGTTTATGGCGGCGACTTTCTCGCGAACCAACCGCCGGCGAAGGCCATGTGCGAAATGGCGCCCTCGATCATTTTTCTTTTCGATCGCATGGGCGTGCCCTTCTCGCGCACGAAAGAAGGCCTGCTTGATTTCCGTCGCTTTGGCGGCACCAAACATCACCGCACCGCATTCGCCGGAGCATCAACTGGTCAACAGTTGCTTTACGCGCTTGACGAACAAGTGCGGCGTTACGAAGCGGCCGGGAAAATTCGCAAGTTTGAGCATTGGGAAATGATGTCTCTCGTGCTCGACGACGCTCAGGTTTGTCGCGGCCTAATCGCGATGAACTTGCAGACGCTCGAACTGAAATCATTTCCTGCCGACGCGGTAATCATGGCGACTGGCGGTCCCGGATTGATTTACGGCAAGTCGACCAACTCGATGGTCTGCACCGGCAGCGCCGTGGCTTCGTGTTACCAGCAGGGCGCGAAGTACGCGAACGGCGAGTTTATCCAGGTCCATCCGACTTCCATTCCCGGCGAAGACAAGCTGCGCTTGATGTCGGAATCTGCACGCGGCGAAGGTGGACGCGTTTGGGTGCCGCGCAAACCTGGCGATACGCGTGCGCCGGCGTCAATACCAGAAGGCGAACGTTGGTATTTCCTGGAAGAGAAGTTTCCGGCCTACGGCAATCTCGTGCCGCGCGACATTGCCACCCGCGAAATTTTCCAGGTCTGCATTGAAGGCAAAGGCGTGGGCGCGGAGAATCAGGTCTATCTCGATCTCACCCACATTCCCGCCGAGATATTGGATAGAAAACTCGGTGCAATTCTGGAAATCTACGAAATGTTTGTGGGCGACGATCCGCGCCACGTGCCGATGCGCATCTTTCCCGGCGTCCATTATTCAATGGGCGGTCTCTGGGTCGATTACCATCAACGCACCAACATTCCCGGACTGCTCGCCGCCGGCGAATGCGACTATTCGATTCACGGCGCAAATCGCCTCGGCGCAAACTCGCTGGTGAGTTGTGTCTATGGCGGTTTCGTCGCCGCGCCCGCGGCAATCACTTATGCGCAGAATCTTGAACACAACGGCGCAAATGGCTCCGGCATTTATGATCAGGAACTGAAGAAGCAGCAGGAGATTAACGACGCGCTCATCAAGCAGAGTGGCAACGAAAACCAGTACGTGCTTCATCAGGAACTGGGCAAGGTGATGACTGACAACGTAACTGTCGTTCGCTACAACGATAAGCTCAAAGCGACTGACAACAAACTGCTCGAGTTGATGGACCGTTACAAACGCATTTCAATTAACGACTCGAATCTCTGGGCGACCATGGCGCTGCCACATGCGCGGCATCTCGACAACATGCTCGAGCTGGCCCGCGTGATCACGCTCGGCGCGCTTAATCGCAACGAGTCGCGCGGCGCGCATTACAAGCCGGAGTTCCCGGATCGTGATGATGAGAATTTTCTGAAGACGACTATCGCCGAGTATTCCGGCGAAGGGCCGGTGATTTCGTATGAACCAGTCGACGTTTCGCTAATTCCGCCGCGGAAACGCGACTACAGCAAAGCGAAAGTTGAACCAAAGCATGATCCGGCGGCGGCGGGGCCCGCAGCGCCTGCTGAAAGAACCTAACGTCATGTCAGCACAAGTACACAATCCTAAGACCAATCGCGTGTCGCCGAAGTCCG
>JANLYZ010000292.1:0-5438 GCA_031365905.1 Chloracidobacterium sp.
GCGTTCACAGTATTTCGGCATCGGCGCCACCATTGGCGATCTGACGCAAGGCGATCAGATCAACACCTACATCAGGGCGACCTTCGAAGAAGCGCCGGCTGCGCGCGCCGGTCTGCGGTTTGGCGACAAGATTGTGGCGGTCGATGGTCAATCAATGAAGGGCAAAAGCTTTCCAGAAGTTCGCAAATTCCTGCTGGGACCACTCGGCACAGTTGTAAAAGTCACTGTCGAGCACGCGGCGACGGGCCAGGTTGAGACGGTCACGATTACGCGCGCTGCTGTTTCACTGCCATCGATTCCGCAGGCCTACATGATCCGGCCCGGCGTCGGTTATGTGGCGATGACCGGCGGCTTCAACACCACCACCGCCGATGAGTTTGAAGCAGCGCTTCAGAATCTTCATTCCAAAGGCATGAACATGCTGGTCCTGGATCTGCGCAGCAACCACGGCGGACTATTGATCCAGGCAGTAAGAGTCGCCAACACGTTTCTGCAGCGCGGGCAATTGATCGTCAGACAAAAAGGCAGGATCAGGGACAGCGAGGAAACATACCGCGCGCTCAACGACAATCCTGACACGGTGCCGCTCGTGGTTTTAGTAAACGGCGAAACTGCCTCGGCCGCCGAAATCGTGGCCGGCGCTTTACAGGATCATGATCGCGCGCTGATCGTTGGCGAGAACAGTTTTGGCAAAGGACTGGTGCAATTGCCTTATCAGCTCGAGTACGATTCAGCCTTGCTCTTGACCATCGCCAAGTATTACACGCCGTCAGGCCGCCTGATCCAGCGCGATTATTCAAACGGCGCTAACTACGACTACTACACGCGCGGCGGTCTTTCAAATGACAAAGACCGGAGCCTTGCCTTGCCTGCAGGACCGCAAAGCCATACCGACACCGGCCGGGCAGTTTACGGAGGTGGCGGCATTTCTCCGGACGAGATCGCCAAACCCACGAAGTTCACGCCGGCCGAAGCGCGGCTCACAAATCCGATCTTCGCTTTTGCGCTGGAACTGGCGATGGGACGCGTGGCGGGTTTTGAAAACTACAAAGTGCAACCCCGCATCGACTACAACCACGATTTGGAGTCGACAGATTTTTCGGTCACTGATGCGCTGTTTAGGGAACTGAAAAAGTTTCTTGGCGCCAACCCGACCTACAAGACGACACCGGAACAATTGGATCGCGAGCGCTCGTTTGTAGAGCGACAGTTGCGCTTCGAGCTGGCTACGGCTGCTTATGGATCACTAGCAGCGGTGGAGGTGTTCAATGAAAGGGATCCGCAAATCGCCAAGGGCATTGATGCCATGCCGCGCGCCCGCGAACTCGCGTTGGCAGCTCGACGCGCACGAGCCCGGTCGTGAGTTTCAGTAAGTTGTCTTTGGAACCTAACCCTCATAGCAGGAACAAGTGCGCCTGCCATCATTATCGGCGCTGACCTCATGTCTGGTTGAATGCCACATATCTGCACGCGAGAAGAATGACTGCGCCAACTTTCGTTTTGATAAACGTCAAGCGTCGAGCGTAGAATGACTCAGTAACGGAGGCGTGTATGAGCACATCAGGAGAAGAACTCTTAAGATCATTTGACCTCTTGCCTGAACCCATCAAGCACGAAGTGGCATCCGAAATTCTTCGACGTACCTTTGCTTCAGTGCCTCAACTGGACGAAGCGCAACTGGCAACTCTTTATGCGGAGGCATCCGACGAGGATCGCACCTTGGCCGATGAAGGACTTGTAGACTACGCCAGCGGTCTGTTAGCTGAGGACGCTGAATGATAATGCAGCGCGGCGAGATTTGGCTTGCGGAGCTTAATCCTACCCGCGGCTCCGAACAAGCGGGAACGCGTCCTGTTTTAATTTTTCAAAACAACTCGATTAGCCGATTCACCAACACATTTCTTGTTATTCCATTCACCAGTAATCTGCGCCGCGCTTCCCTTCCAACCTGTATCACGATTCGACCGGGGGAAGGCGGACTGGTTGCTGATTCCGTAGCGCTCTGTCATCAATTGAGAGTGCTCGATAGGTTGCGTCTAATCCGCCACTTGGGTTCGGTCAGCGACGCGACGCTGGCTGAAGTTAATCGCTGCGTACTCTTCACTATCGGTATTGTGTAGGACGCCAAGTACCGGATTATTCTTCATTTAAATGAGCAATAAGTACGACGTCATCGTCATCGGCGGTGGACACAATGGTCTGGTCAACGCTGCGTATCTCGCGCGCGCAGGCAAGCGCGTGCTGGTGCTCGAGCGACGCCACGTACTTGGCGGCGCGGCCGTCACTGAAGAAGTGTTTCCAGGTTTCAAGTTTTCCGTTTGTTCTTACGTCGTCTCGTTACTGCGTCCGGAAATTATTCGTGAACTCGATCTGCCAAGACACGGACTGGAAATACTTCCGTTGGATGGCACCTTCACACCGATGCCCAACGGCGACTACCTCTGGCGTGTTAACGATCACGCTAAGACTCGCCGCGAGATCGCCCGCCATTCGAAGCTCGACGCCGAAGCCTACGACGAATACGGCAAAGCCATGCTCGAGATGGCCCACTTCGTGAAGCCGATCATGAGCATGACGCCGCCGGATCCAATGTCACTCAAGCCGCGAGGCTTGCGAGACCTGCATTTCCTCGGTAAGCGTTTTCAAAACCTACCGGACGAAGATAAGTACAACCAGGTGCAGTTGATGACGATGAGCGCGGTCGACTTTCTCGATCAGTGGTTCGAGACTGACGTGCTCAAGGCGACGATGTCGGCATCCGGAATCATTGGGACGTTTCTCGGCGTGCGTTCACCCGGCACGGCTTACGTGTTGCTGCATCATTACATGGGCGAGATTGACGGCGCCTTTCGCTCGTGGGGACTGTCGCGCGGCGGCACCGGCGCGATTTCAAATGCAATCGCCGACGCGGCGCGCGAATTCGGCGCGGAGATTCGCACCGAGGCGCCGATCGGGAAAATCATTCTCAAGAACGGACGGGCCGTAGGCGTCGTCCTGATGAACGGCGATGAGATCTATGCCGACGTGATTTCCTCTAGCGTCGATCCGCGTTTGACGTTTATGAAGATGGTGGGCGAAGAACATCTGCCCGCTGACTTCGCGGACGATCTGAAGCGCTACAAGTATCGCGGCTCGTCGGGCAAAGTGAATCTCGCGCTGGATGGTTTGCCAAATCTTAAGGCTTTGCCTGGAGTGGGTCCACATCTGCGCGGCGCGATATCCATCAGTCCCGGCGTCGAATACATGGAACGCGCGTATGACGAAGCGAAATATGGCCGCTACTCGCGTCGTCCCTACATCGACATTGTGATTCCAAGTTTGACTGATCCATCGGTCGCGCCGCCGGGCAAGCATGTGATGTCGTGTTTCGTGCAATACGCGCCTTACCATTTGAAAGAAGGCACGTGGGATGAGAAGCGCGAAGAGTTTGGCGACACAGTGATAGACACGATCGCTGAACACGCGCCAAACATCAAGGACTTGATCCTGCACCGGCAAGTTCTAACGCCGCTCGATCTCGAGCGCGACTTTGGCTTGTCTGAAGGGAATATTTTTCAAGGCGAGTTGACGCTTGAACAACTTTTCTTTCTGCGGCCCGCGCCGGGCTGGGCGCAGTATCGAACGCCGATTCGGAATCTCTACATGTGCGGTTCAGCGACACACCCGGGCGGCGGCATCATGGGCGCGCCGGGACGCAACGCGGCGCTGAAAATCTTGAAGGACAGAAGGTAAGAATTTCAGCCACAGATTTTCGCGGATAAACGCGGATCAGAATAGAAATAAGGTAGGAATTTGAGCGGACACTGTTTAGATCCTTTTTCAGATTCGCGTTAATCCGCGAAAATCCGCGGCCCAGTTAGTTTTGGATTTCCCCGATCGAGAATGGCTAAGTACGACATCATCATCATCGGCGGCGGGCACAATGGGCTGGTCGCAGCTTGTTACCTCGCCAAGGCTGGCTTGAAGACGCTTGTGCTTGAGCGGCGCGAGATTGTCGGTGGCGCGGCAGTTACTGAAGAGATACATCCCGGCTTTCGTTGTTCAACTCTGGCCCACTCCACCGCGCCATTCTTTGCTAAGATCGCCAAAGACCTACAGCTCGCTCGGCACGGACTTGAATTCATCACCCCGGCGGTAAAGGCTCTCGCTCTCACGACTGACAACGGTTCGCTTTGCATTTACAACGACGCCGCGCAAACAATTCGCGAGCTGGAAAAGTTTTCAACCAAAGACGCGCAGAGTTATCCGAAGTTTGAGCGCAGCTTCGCGCGCATCGGCAAAATGCTTGCGCCGTTACTCACCATGACTCCGCCGGCGCTAGATCATCCTTCGCCGGGTGAGCTCTGGAACCTCGGCAAACTTGGTCGATCGTTTCGCGGCCTCGGGAAAAAAGACGCTTATCGCTTGCTGCGCTGGGGCCCGATGGCAGTGGCTGATTTGGTCGCCGAATGGTTCGAGACTGAAACACTGCGCGCGCTGGTTGCGGCGCGAGGAATCTTTGGCGCCTTTGCCGGGCCGTGGTCGGCAGGCACGAGCACCGGGCTCTTATGGCAAGCGGCAATGGACGGTTATGCCATCGCGCCGGCGGCGTTTGTAAGAGGCGGCTTGGGCGCGTTAACGGAAGCGCTCGCGAATGCTGCCCTAAGCGCTGGAGTTGAAATTAGAACCGGCGCGACAGTTGAGCAGATCGAGCTGAGCGAAGATCGAGCGTCAACAGTCGTACTAAGCAGCGGCGAAGAGATTGCGGCGCGCGCGATTGTTTCAAACGCCGATCCACGCACCACGTTTCTTCGGTTAGTCGATCCGGTTTGTCTCGATCCAAGTTTCCTTTTGAAGATTCAAAACTACCGGGCAAGTGGAGTCTCTGCGAAGATCAATCTTGCGCTTTCAGCGTTGCCTTCGTTTGCGGGAGTTGACGACGCAGACGTGAACGCCAAACTTTCCGGTCGCATTCACGTTGGCCCTGACATTGACTACCTCGAGCGAGCGTTTGATGCCGCGAAGTATGGCGACTACTCGCGACAACCGTATTTGGACATTACTATTCCTTCAATACTCGACCCGGCGCTCGCGCCAGCCGGGGCGCACGTGATGTCAGTTTACGTTCAGTATGCGCCATACAAATTGAAAGACGGCGATTGGAATTTGCGGCGCAAAGAGTTCGCTGACAACGTGATCGCAGCCTTGAGTGATTACGCGCCAAATCTGACGGAGCTGATTGTCGCGCGACAAGTGATCACGCCGCTCGACCTCGAGGAGACTTACGGAATGAGCGGAGGCCATATTCATCACGGTGAACAGTCGCTCGATCAGTTCTTTACGTTTCGGCCCTTGATCGGCTGGGCGCAATACCGCACACCAATCAAAGGGCTTTATCTTTGTGGCGCCGGCACGCATCCGGGTGGCGGCGTAACCGGCGGCCCGGGCGCGAATGCGGC
>JANLYZ010000314.1:0-9877 GCA_031365905.1 Chloracidobacterium sp.
GGACGTTCACTTTTGTTTGCCGTCAACCAGGAATATGCCACGCCGGACGCGCCAGTTCATGACGGCGATGAGTTGGCCGTGTTCCCGCCGGTGAGCGGCGGGGCCGGGAGCGCAGGCATCTTGCCTGCCTCAACGTTCGCAAAAGACTTCTTCGAATTAACTACGTCACCAATCGACGTTGGCGCCGTCGCCCGACGTGTCGTCCTGCCCGAATGCGGCGCCACTGTCACATTGGACGGCTACGCGCGGGAGTGGACGCGCGGTCGCAGAACCCTTCACTTGGTTTACGAAGCTTACACGCCGATGGCCGTGCGCGAACTCGAGCGGCTCGGTCGTGAAGCTCACGAGCGTTTTGAGATTGCGCACATTGGCATAGTTCATCGCACTGGCAAACTTGAAATTGGTGAGACGAGCGTCGTGATCGCCGTCAGCGCGCCTCATCGACGCGCCGCGTTCGAAGCCTGCGAGTGGGCGATTAAGGAACTGAAACGCACCGTGCCGATTTGGAAGAAGGAGTTTTTTGAAGACGGCGAGGTTTGGGTTGAAGGCGAAGGCGCACCGGGTGCTGACGTTCAACCTTGATTATTAATTGCTTGGAACGACGGCGGGTCTTCGCTCCGCAGGAGCGAGATGTCTATAGCCTTAATCCTACCGTGAACAACCCAAGAATTTAGAAATCGGCGGGGCACTATAAACATTCGGCCCCTCGGGGCTTTTAGGTCTCCTCTATCTCTTCCTCAGCGGCTGCTTCAACCAACGACGCGCTCGTCACCCGATCACCTTCGTCAGTCTTGATCAACCTAACGCCTTGCGCGCTACGGCCGGTCTTGCGGATGTGTCCCGCCTCGAGCCGGATCAGTTTCGCCTGCTGGGTGATGATCATGATCTCTGACTCCTGATCGACCGGGAACACGGCGACGACCTTGCCGGTCTTATCAGTAGTCTTCATGTTGATGACGCCCTTGCCGCCACGTGACTGCAACCGATAAGTCGTGATTGGCGTCTGCTTGCCATAACCCTGTTCGGAAACGGAAAGCATCTTCTCCGAGTCGTCGGCAGAAACCGGGCAAAGTGAAACAACGTAGTCGTCTTTGCGCAGGTCGATGCCGCGCACTCCGCGAGTAGCGCGACCCATCGGGCGCACATTTTTCTCGTCAAAGCGAATGGCCTGTCCATCATGAGTCGCGATGAATATGCGTTTCTTGCCGTCGGTGAGCACGACGTCAAGCAACTCGTCAGCCTCATCGATATTAATCGCGATAATGCCGTTTGAACGAATGTTCTGGAAATCTGCGAGTGACGTTTTCTTGATCACGCCCTTGCGTGTGACCATCACCACATAACGACCCTCAGCGAAATCACGCACTGCGACTACGCCAGCGAGTTTTCGATCAGAAGGAATATTGATCAGATTGACCACCGCTTTGCCGCGCGCCGAAGCCGCGGCGTCGGGCACCTCGTGGACTTTCAGCTTGTAGACCATGCCGTCGTCCGTAAAGATCATTATGTAAGCATGTGTGGAGGCGATGAAAAGATGCTCGACGTAATCGCTGCCCTTCGCCGTGGCGCCCAAACGGCCCTTGCCGCCCCGGCCTTGCCGCGAGTAAGTGGTAATGGGGGTGCGCTTGATGTAGCCGCTGTTGGTCACAGTGATTGCGACATCTTCGTCAGCTATCAAGTCTTCGATAGAAAACTCAACACCCTCCTCAACGATCTCAGTGCGACGCGCGTCGCCAAACTCTTTCTTGACCTCCTCGAGTTCATTGCCGATTACGCGGCGCAGTAAACTTTCATTGGCCAGAATTTCTTCCAGTTCGGCAATCAGCTTAATGATGCCTTCATACTCGTCGATGATCTTTTGGCGCTCCAACGCCGACAGCCGACGCAACTGCAAATCGAGAATCGCCTGCGCCTGAATGTCGGAAAACCCGAGACGCTCCATCGTCTTCTGCATCTTCCCTAAAAAGGTTTTGAGGGCGACATCCGAGGGCGCGCCCTTCCAGGTTTTCACTTCGCTCATCGTCTTCATCTGACCGGTGAGCCACTGCCGCGCCTCATCCACCGAGCGCGAGTTGCGGATCAGCGTAACGATGTAATCGAGCGCGTCGATAGCCTTCGTCAAACCCTCGAGGATATGCGCGCGCGCCCTTGCTTTCCGGAGCTCGTATTCTGTTCGGCGCCGCACCACTTCGCGGCGAAAGTCGATGAAGCACTCGAGCATCTGCTTGAGGTTCATCACACGCGGCTGGCCGTTTACGATGGCCAGATTGATTACGCCAAACGAAGATTGCATGGGCGTGAGCTTATAGAGCTTGTTCAGGACGACCTGCGGCACCGCATCCCGCTTAAGTTCAACTACGATACGCATGCCGCTGCGATCCGATTCATCACGGAGATCAGAAACGCCTTCGAGCTTCTTCTCGTTGATCAGTTCGGCAATTCGTTCGAGCAATCGTGCCTTGTTAACCTGGAACGGAATCTCAGTGATCACTACGGCATCGCGCTCGCCAGTCCCGCGCCCAATACGATCGATGCCGGCGCGCGCGCGCATCTGGATGATTCCCCGACCGGTGAGATACGACTTCTTAAGTTCCTCGCCGCCGTAGATAAAACCGCCGGTTGGGAAGTCAGGTCCGGTGACGATCTTCATGAGCGCTTCAATCGCTATCTGCGGATTGCGCAGCAACGCTAACGTGGCATCGACGATTTCCGTGAGGTTGTGCGGCGGAATCTTGGTAGCCATCCCCACTGCAATTCCATCTGAGCCGTTTATCAGCAGGTTGGGAATGCGCGTAGGCATTACCTTGGGCTCACTCAGAGACTCGTCGTAGTTTGGTTGAAAGTCGACCGTCTCCTTTTCCAAATCGGCGAGCATTACATTCGCCACGCGCGCCATACGAATTTCCGTGTAGCGCATTGCCGCCGCGGCGTCGCCGTCGACCGAGCCGAAGTTTCCCTGACCGTCAATCAGCGGATAACGCATGGAAAATTCCTGCGCCAAACGAACGATAGTGTCATAAACAGCCGTGTCGCCGTGGGGGTGGTATTTACCAATCACATCGCCGACGATGCGCGCGCTCTTCTTGTATGGCTTGTTGTAAGTGTTGCCGAGCTCATGCATGGCCCATAGCACACGCCGGTGGACAGGCTTGAGCCCGTCGCGCACGTCCGGCAGCGCCCGCCCGATAATGACGGACATCGCGTAGTCGAGATACGAACGTCGCATCTCGTCTTCAATGTTTATAGGTTTGTGTTCAGAAGCCGTTTCCATCCCGTTAACCTTTCCAGTACAATCCGCCCGCAGTCGGCTTTACTGTGCGCACCGACGCGCGCGATCCTATTTCATCATCGCCTTGCTTGAGCTGTAGTATTTTGTCTGCTGTGAGCATCTTTCGCGCGGACTTCAGGTCCTCCAAAGAGTGCGCCTTAAGTAGCTCAAAAAGGGCTTTGAAAAGTAAGTATTATTCTAGCCCGAAGAGACATTTTTAGCAAACGCAGAAGGCCCCAAAACCCTAGTAAAATCAACAGCTTCGACCCTATGGTGATTTTCGGAATTGGTGCCGTCGCAGCGGCTCGAAATCCCGGTTGCGCCGCCCTGAATCCTTAGCGCTCAAAGTCCGGTCTTCATATGTCTGATCAACGAAATTGGAAGCGCGTTCGCGAGCGATTGGAATTAAGGCTGCCGGTGCGTGTGCGCTGTCGGGAGACTTCGGATTTAGAGTGGAGCGAAATCACCCGGCTGATCGATGTTACGCCCTTTGGCGCTGGTTTCACTCTGAAACGTCCGATTGAAAAAGGTCGGCTGCTTCATATGACCATCCCCATGCCGCGACAGTTGCGAGTCTTCGATCACGCTGAAGACCAATACAAGGTTTGGGCAGTAGTACGTTACGTCAAGCCAATGGCGCCCGCTGAGGGAAAGCCTGCTCAGTTTGAGGTTGGGGTTGCCTTTATCGGCAAACAACCGCCGCGTAGTTACGAGGGAGATCCTTCGAAGCGCTACGATGTGGGCGCAGCGATTCCGGGTCAACTACCGGCAATTGAAGAGTGGACGCCGACGGAATTGACCTCGTCCGATAAGAGGTCTATTTCCCGGCACAACATTCCCGTTGACATGTTAATCGAAACGCACAATGAGAGCGGACAGGTCGAACATAGCGAGCACACCGTGACCGAAAATATCAGCGAGAAGGGCGCTGCAATTTATACAACGCTCGCTTTACCAGTGGGCAGGTTTATTCGGTTGTCCAGCGAACAGTTCAAGATCTCGGTCTACGCGGCGGTGCGGGGTTCAAGCCTCGGGCCAACCGGCGTCACGCGCATTCATGTTGAGTTCATCGACCGTGACTGGCCGCTATAAGATTTGGCCTTACTAATTATCGGATGACAAACGCATATGATTTCTCCAACCTGCTTTACTTCATCGTTAAAAGCTCCCGAGTGACGTGAGTAACACGGAAACAATTTCAGGAAAGAAAGCACGAGTCGCCTCGAAGCGCGTTGAGACGGCGCTGCCGGCTTGGTCGATCGGCCTGATGCGACCCTTCATCCGTCTCGGAAGTCACCTACTCTGGCGCTTGGAACATAAAGGCGTCGAAAACATACCCACAGAGCGCGGGCTGATCATCGCGGCGAATCACCAGAGTTATGGCGATCCATTTTGGCTGGCGATTCCGGTGAAACGGCCCATTCGATTTCTCGCGTGGAGCGAGGCGTTTTCATGGCCGGTGATTGGTAAGGCTATCACCCTACTGGGCGCCTGGCCTCTGCACGTTGAAGGAAGCGATCCGGCGGCGATTCGGCGTTCACTAACGTGGCTCCGCGATTCCGGCGTAGTAGTAATTTTTCCCGAGGGCGGTCGCGGGTTACCGGATGGTTCGATGATACGAATGAAGGCGGGCGCTGTGCGGATGGCCTTGGAGGCTGGCGTACCAATTCTGCCGGTCACAATTCGCGGCGGCAATCGCGCTTGGCCCGCTGATAAGTTGATCCCGCGACTGGGAAAAGTTGAGATCACTTATCACCGCCTCTTCCACGTTGAGCAGCGACCGGGTGAAGAGGCCCGGGCTTGCGCGCGACGGGAAACAGCACGACTGGCCGAGATAATTCAATCGGCCTTATAAACTACCTCGTTCCCAACACCCGCATCATCGCCTCGTGAACCAGACTATTGCTCGCCAGAACTCTAGGTGAATAGATATTCAATGAACCGCCGGTGAAATCAGTTACGCGTCCGCCCGCTTCTTCAATGAGGAGCACGCCCGCGGCGACATCCCACGCGTTTAAGCCATCTTCCCAAAAGCCATCGAAACGTCCGCACGCAATATACGCGAGATCAATCGCCGCTGAGCCGTCGCGTCTGACCGCTTGCGCTGCCATCGTGAAATTTGCAAACTCGCGCGCAAAGTCAGGCCGCTCGCGAACGTTGTAAGGAAAGCCGGTGCACAGCATCGCGCTGTTTAGATCGTCAACTTGGGAGACGCGCATGGGCCGCCCGTTCAAAGTCGCACCCTGGCCGCGCTCGGCCGCAAACAGTTCGTCGCGCGTGGGATCGTAAATCACTGCCACCTCGATCGCGCCGGCGCGTTCCAGGGCAATGGAGACGCAGAAGCAGGGATAACCGTGCGCGTAGTTGGTGGTTCCGTCCAGCGGATCGATGATCCATTTCCACTCAGCCGCTCCCGGCGCCAGCTCGACTCCCGCGGTCGCGCCGGATTCTTCGGCAAGAATCGCATGGCGTGGATAGTGAGATTTGATGCGCTCGATAATTAGCTTTTCCGAAGCGAGGTCGGCTTCGGTTACAAGATCGATAGCGCCCTTGTTGGAAACTTGAAGCGCGCGGCCCAGACGATCGATAAGAATGGCGCCCGCATCGCGCGCGGTTTGAATCGCAAAGTTAAGCAAGATTTTCTCTCTCTTCGTAAATATTTCGGATCGTCTCAGGATATATCAGAACTTACCTACTCGCGAATTGATACTTCAAAATGGGCCACGGCGTTCTATACTCCTCGTCGCTCGAGGTTGTGGCATTCGTGTTGCCAAGTTCTGGCCAAGCGAAAAAACAGCCGTATCGCTGTTCGGTTAACATGCGTGATAGTCAATTTTCGGTCGCGTTGCGTAGGAAAGCAGGACTCAAGCAATTGTAGGAACTCTGATCGCCGGCAGGGCTTGATGAAAAGAGAGACGATGGGCCAACTTCCCGTGTTGTATCCTGAGCGAGCATTAGGACGCCAGTTAGGCGTGAACAGAATAACGACGTTTATTTTTGCTCTTATTATTGGGCTCCTTCCAGTCGCCGGCAACCGGGTCATGGCCCAAAGAAAAAACCTGGCGCGCAAGCCGGCGGCCACTACACGTCACTCAACCTTGAAGAAGTCGAGGCAGACGCAAAATCGCCGCGCAGAACCGGAAGTGAAGCTCGAGCCCTTACCCGCGGACCCAGCAGCAGAAAATGCAGACATCTCGATTACTGCTCACGTTCGCGCCCGTTCATTGAAGTTTGACGTAGTTCCAAACCCGACGGTGACGTTTTTCGGACAGCCTGCGCGCGACACTGTTTGGGAAGCGCAAAGGGAAAATCTCCCGACTCCGGTTGAGCCGGGAGTAACGTACCGAGACATTGGTATTCGCTTGAAAATTACCAGTGTCTTTCGCGATATCGATCGCATAGTTGCTGAGGCCCTGGGTGAGATTCCGGTCACCGAAGATCAAGCCGTCGCAGGACAACCCGCAGACAAACCCAACGCAACTCCGAAGCTTGTTCCTCCCGGTTCGCAAACACCCGCACGACCCCCATCAAAGGTGCGTCAGTGATGCAAATCTCAAAGATCACAGAGCCAGCTAAGCCTTTCGGCAGATGTCTTGGGGTGGCGCTCGTACTGCTGGCTGGATTCATGGTCGCGTCCGGCCAGGTAAATAATCCCAAACCTAATCAACCAACTCCGCGCGTCTCGATGCCGCAGTCTCCTCCGGCCCGCACACGCACAAACGTTGACGAAACGTTTGAGTTGAACATTACTGAGCGACATTATTCACAGGAAAATTTTGAGGCCTCGACCGTAGTTGAGACGGGCGACGCCAGTAAAGTGAGCGTACAAATCGGCGTGGCCCTGACTTCAGCGAGGATCGATGTCGTCTTGCGAAACATTCGCGGCGTGATTCATTTTCGCGGAACGTTAGATCGCCTTCTTCAAGTTATCAATGACCGGCAAGGTGCTATCCAACCGCCATCCCCTGCGCCTGCTCCGGAGAACAAATAGTTTGCCGCTACAGAAAAGGATACCTAAGCCCCCGACGATTTGGCTTTGCGATACATCGATCCAGGAGGAAACCATGAGAACACTTATACACATTGGAGCAGCCACTGCATTTGCGCTGACTCTTTCTATTCTTGCAGTGGGCCAGCAGACAACAACTACCGCAGCCGGCTCGCGTGATGCTTCAATTACGACTAGCCGCACCACCGGGACGCCGCAGACGAGGGCAGTCCCGCGTCCAACGCCGCCGCCGGTAAATCCTGTACGTCCGCTTTCAGAAGAAGATCGCACGCGGCAGGAAGCCTCAAGCGCGCGCCGTCGTCAGGAAGCCAGCTCCGGCGATCCGGATGTATTGCTTGACGTGCCAAATCTTTCGGTTGATGAGATCAACCTTGAAGTTGAGAACCTGCGAGCCAAGGTTTCGCTTGATGCGCGGCTCGCCAATTTGTTGGCCTTAACCGCGGGCGCTGACGTTAGCATCGACAAAGTGAAACTGCAAATAAAAGGCGTGAAGGCCGAAGTCTTATTGAAGGTCAGGCTCGACAACGTCGCGCAGATAATCGATCGCACGTTGACGACTATCGATCGCAATCCGGAGATCTTGACGAAACTTCTCGAGAGCGTGGACAAGACAGTCGGCACGGTCGGCGGGGTTGCCCAAACTGCATTGCAGCCGGGTGGGCTACTGAGTCAGACCGTTAATACCCTCGGCCAGACAGTGCAACGCACGGTTGATACGACCGGCAACATCGTAGAGAAAACACTTGATACGACGGGCAAAGTCGTGAACTCCAACACCGTGGGCAATGTTTCGAACCTCAGAGTATTGTCGGAAACCAGAAACAGCTCCGGGCAAATAGTACGGCGCGTGCAGGACACCGCGGGAGGTGTATTAGAACTCACGCTCGATACGGCAGGTAAACTCATCAGTTCGAAGGTACTGAGTCAAAGCAACTCGCCGCGCTAATAAGCACGCCAACACGAGGACAAGACAAGGCGGACGGGTTCGGGCGATTTGCCCTTGCCCGCCCTCTTGTCCTCGAGGTCGATTGAACACTAAAGCGGAACGTGGGTTATTCTTAACTAGTCCATTGACGTTGGATGCCACCTCGACGACCTGGACCTTTTAGGAGAACAGGAACCCATGAAGAGAACGCTTTCGCTTGCGCTCAGTGCAATCATCTTTTTTGCGCCCGCAGCTTCGGCCCTGGCTTGGGGCGACGACGGCCACCAAACTGTGGGCAAGATTGCCTCGCTACGAATCAAACCGCGAACCGCCGAAAAAATCGCGCAGATTTTGAAACCGGGTGAAACGCTCGCCAACATCGCCACTTGGGCCGACACCGTAAAATATCGAATCGGTAAGACTGATCCTGACGCGGATACAAATGCATTTCTCCAGGACGCCGCACACAACGAGAAGAATAACGAGTGGCACTACGACGATCTGCCGCTCGGTTGCAAGAATTATCAAACCTGCACCGGGTTCACACCTGACAACGACATCGTCCACCTGATCAATATCTGCATTCACACCTTGCAGGGACATCCCGATCCAAATCAACCTCTAAGCCAACGCAATGCGCTGAAGTTGTTAGTTCACTTCCTTGGCGATATCCATCAACCCCTCCACGTGGGCACGGGATTTATCGACGTCAACGGGCCAAACGGCGCGATATTGATTGTCAGGGATCCGGTCGTGATCAAGCAGAAGAAGCTGCCGAGCGACAAAGGCGCGAACGATTTGGTTATCGATCGCGACCGTAAGAACCTGCATTCCTTCTGGGACTTCACCCTGGTTACATCATTGATGACCACGGTTGGGCCGGAGATCACTTCAGACACGCTGGGCACGTTTTTGAAAGTGAATGTCAAACCAAAGGCGAGTTGGAATCCGCACGGACCGGTAGACACATGGGCGGCCGAGTGGGCCACCGACTCTCTTACTCAGTCGCGCGAACACACTTACAAGTCTGTGCAGATCGTAGGCAAGCGAACGATTCCCGTTCTAAGTAACGGTAAACCGGTGGTGCGCGACGGTCAGCCTGTCATGCAGACGGTATTCGACATTACCCGCCCGCCTAATTACGAAGCGTTGAACCGCGAACTGGTGCGCCAGCAACTGGCAAAGGGCGGCTACCGACTGGCGAAATTGCTCGATGCGATTTATGCGGAATGAGTCAGTGGTCAGTCGTCGATGGTTCTTGTCAGATGAACAGCATTCAATCAACGCGACTTACTTCCCACTGACCACTGGCCGCTGACCACTGACTACTGACTACTGACCAACATGAACAAGATCAATCTCCGCGCAAAACTCGCGCTCATCAACGACCATTGGAACCCGCGCATCGTCGGTGAGCTAAACGGCCAACATCTCAAGCTGGTAAAGTTTAAGGGACCGTTTACCTGGCATCATCACGAAACAGAAGACGAGATGTTTCTGGTGGTGAAAGGCAGATTTCGAATGGAGTTTCGCGAGGGCAAGGGCAACTCCGACGAGGCTCAGCGAGAGGACGTCTGGCTCGAGACTGGTGAGTTTATTGTTGTGCCCCACGGCGTGGAACACCGCCCCGTCGCAGACGAAGAAGCTGAGGTGCTGCTGTTCGAACCCGCGTCAA
>JANLYZ010000323.1:0-2589 GCA_031365905.1 Chloracidobacterium sp.
GGAAGATCGTCCGGAACGACTCGAGTGGTCACCGGCCGGAACCGAAAACAAAAATTACTTGCGTTACGCCGCTGCTTTTGAAGTGCGCGGGCATAACGTCCTCATTAAAATCTCGCAGCACGTGGAACTCCGCCGGGCGCATGCGCGCGAATTGCATCGTCTGGCGGCGCTGGTTGGCGAGGGCGCGATCAGTTCAGAAATGCAGAAGCGGGTCGGCGAAATGATTAGAACTTTTCTCGAGCGGGCGCAGGCGAAACTCGAAGGCGAGTCGGCGATTGAACAAGAGGCGACTTCTTAGAATCCTTCAGTCAGATTTTCCATTTGTCATTTGAAATTTTTCATTTGCTATTTAGCGACTCCGCCTCAACTCTCAAACTTTTAGCCAATTGACCCGATAGCTTCGCGAGCTGGGAGGATCTGTCAATCGCCCTCTGCGGTTCTCAAGGGCTGAAATAGCAAATGAAAAATTTCAAATGACAAATGGAAAATCCCTTTTCCAGTGCGCGATTCGCCAGCGTCTTCTTACCATCCTACTTATGTCCGTAGCTGATCATATTCGCGAACATGCGATAAGCTCCCGGCACTCCCGCGCGCAACTCCCGATACCAAACCATGCTTGTGTAGATGTAGTTGCCTTTGCCGTATTGGGCGACCAACAGACCACCTTTCAGTGGCGCCTCGCCCGGGTCGTTAGTTTCAAATAGTGCGCTGTAGGGCGCATCCCATTCGTTTGGATAATAAAGTCCCCGTTCCTGAATCCAATTTGCAAAGTCGGCCGTCGTTATCCGATTGGGAGAATTCAGCAGTGGATGTCGCGGCAGCAGAAACTTGATCGGCGCGCTTTCATCGGTAACGCGTTCGTCGCCGAGCCGAAGAAGGTAAGGCGCCAGTTGCGGACGATGCTTGCCGGCATCCGGATTCCACTCATTGGATTTGTGATAAAAGACAATCAGCGTCCCGCCGGCGTTCGCATATTCCAGCAAACGCGAATTCAGCCCGACCAATTCCGGATGCGCTTCATAGCCACGATTGTCGATGATGATCGTCGAGTAGCTCGAAAGGTCGGCGCTCTTGATTTCGTCAACGGTTAGCGCTTTTGATTTTACGCCGAGCGCCGCTAGCGAATGCTTAAGCGTTTGATCAAAACTGGAAATGTAACCAACGTTCAAGCCGGGAATGACTCGAGCATCACTGAAAACGACTGGCACGGTGCGCCGACTAATCGCAGCGGCGGCGGAGTCTTCGACTATGAGCGATGCGTAGTTTGAATTTTCCCGGGAACCCTGGAGCCGTCGCGCTCGCGCTGACAAGCCTGCATTCGAGTGCATATCAATTGTGCGCGTCTCATTTGGTTGCAGCTCCAGCTTTTCGCCCACGGCGGAAATCCCCAACACGCCGCTACTCAATTCAAGAGCGCCGTGAAATGGCGTGGTTAGATTATTCCTCAACACCGTAGAAAAGTTCAGCGCTTGATTGCCGCGACCCGGCGTCCAGACCACCAGAGACGGCGATACTTTTCTGCTCTCAATCGCCGGCGCCACCTCGAGCATCGTGTCGGTGCTTACTGAAAACTTAGCGCCGTCAATTTCCAGATCGGCCGTGGCTCGGAATTGTTTGCCGAGAAAAAGTCCATCGTAGAGATGCGTTTCCTCGGGCACTGTTAACGTTGCATTCTTTGGCGTCGTGGTGTCGGTCGTTACCACGGTTTCCGTGTCCGGCAACAGTATGTCAGCAGTCCGCAAGCGCACGCCTCCCCCCCAACCGTCGAAGCGGAGATTGTCAACGTGAACGCCTGACATGCCTTGGTTGGCAATGTTGATTGAGACGGTGGTTGCGACACCCGGCACGAGCGCTGTCGCCGGCGAACTCAGTGTCAACGAAACTCCGGAAGCGACTGCCAAAGCTTTGTTCGCGCGTGATTCAAATAGACGAAAACGATCAAGGTCTCCGACTGGTGATTTGGGAGCGGCCTCGCTGGCGCGCCAGTCAACCAAAGCCGCGAGCACTTTATCCGGGCGATCGAGAAAATCCATCAGCGGTTTGCCTTCGATCTGTGGGGGCGCAACTGCGTCTGCAAATGTTTCCGGTAACGCGAGGCCGGCGAGTGGCGTGTTGGCGTTCTCTGGTATTGCCGCCGCACCCGCTGCTTCGCGAATGAGATGGTAACGAGTCAACGGTAGCTTCCCGCCTTCAATTCGCCGCATTCGCATCATCTCCGCAATCGACTTGGGCCAGGGACCCTGCGTGGCGTGTTGTTGCAGGGCCGCGAGCGCCTGTTCCGCGAATGAAGTGCCGCGCACCGGGTCGAGCTGGTTTGGGTCCACAGTAAAATCTTTTTCCGGCCCTCCCTGACCGTCCGACCCCACGCGGGATGCCCGCGCGGGAGCCCCGGGGTCGGGCTTCTGTTGGGGAGTGTTGCCGAAGACGCGCACAAAAAGCCTTTGCGCCTGCCAGGGTTTCACTTGACTGAGTTGCTCGGGAAAGCGCTTCGGATCAGCGGCGGCATCGAAGGCTTCGATTATCAAACGGCCGGTGGCCTGATGATGCCCGTGGCCGCTCGTCGTGTCGTGATGCGTAATGATAACGTCC
>JANLYZ010000331.1:0-10129 GCA_031365905.1 Chloracidobacterium sp.
GCGGTTTCAAAGAAGCTGAACTCCGGATCGGTGACGATGCCGATGCCTTCGAGCGTCATCAGTGCACGCATGATATAGGTGAAGTTAGCGGGCAACCGGAAAGGATATTCGTAAATCACTTCGGCAAGATCGTAGGTCAACTCTTTGAACTTGACCTCGCCAAGTTTGAGATTCAGATAAACCTGGAAAAGTTTCTCCACCACCGGTCGGATCGTTTCCGGATCAACGCCGGGCTTGAGGAAGTTCAGATTGATAATGTCCTGGCCCAGGCCTTGTACGTCGCGCGCGACTACGTGGAAAAACGCATCAATCATTTGCGACTGAAGCTTGGGAGTGATGCGCCCAACCATGCCAAAGTCGAAGAAGGCGAGATGTCCGGAATCCAGCACCAGCAAATTCCCCGGATGCGGATCGGCGTGAAAAAAACCGTCTTCCAACAATTGCTTTAGATACGTGCGAACGAGCAGACGGTTAACCTTGACGGCGGAGATCCGGCGCGCACGCAATTGCTCAACGTCGGTGACCTTCGTGCCGCGAATAAACTCCAGCGTCAAGACGCGGCGACTCGTGTGCGACCAGTAAATTTTGGGAACGCGGATCACCTGCCAGGTGCGGAAGTTGTAGCGGAAGCGATCTGCATTCCGACCTTCCTTCACATAATCCATCTCTTCAAAAATCGTGGAGTGAAATTCGCGCAGCATGCCTTCCCAGTCGGCATTCTCGTTCGCCCGCGGGAAGAAGCGGTTCGTTAGTTTGACTATCTTGTAAAGAATCGCTACGTCGAAGGAGATAATCTGCTCAAGATTTGGGCGCTGAACTTTGACCGCCACTTCTTCGCCCGTCGCCAGCCGCGCGCGATAGACCTGACCCAGCGATGCCGAAGCAACCGGCTCGCTATCAATCTCCGCATAACATTCCTGAAGACTGCGACCAAGTTCCGCTTCGATACGCGCGAAAGCTTCGGCTGTCGGGAACGCGGGCACCTGATCCTGAAGTGTCGCTAACTCCTTCACGTAAGCAAGCGGCAGAAGATCCGCCCGAGTACCGAGCGCCTGCCCGATCTTAATGAATGTCGGCCCCAGGCCAATCAAACTCTTGCTCAACCAGGCAGCTTGCTTTTCGAGACGCGCAGCTTTGTTGGCTGACCCTTCGTGGCCACGAAACACGATCAGGCGCAGCAACCTGATGAACTTGTCGCCTGTAAAGTGAAGTGCGTAACGGACGCGGCCTTTGAATCGTGCGAATAAGTTGTTGGCCTTGGCTTCTTCATGAAGGCGCTCGACCATGCGGCGGTTGAAGTCGGCGCGAATGTCGTAAGTGTCGAGGAAGAGATAGAGAGTAAATAATCCAAGCACACGAGCGACGCGCGCGAGCCGGAGCCAACCGCGCAGGCCGCGGCCTTTAAGAATCTCAGCGACCAATTCGTCCGTTAACGGCTGCGACACACCGCTCGCGTTCACCGAAGATGACGAGGCTTTGGCAATGACGCCGCTAATCGTGTCACCGTTCATCAAAGATGCTGCTGGAACTAATGCTTGCGTAGTACTCATATTCTTTCAGAACCGGGAGCGATAGCGACGGGCCAAATGCGTAGTTTGTAGACGTATTAGCGATTTCCCCTCACAATAGAGCTTGCGGTTCTCTCTGGCCGGTCGCTACCGCTCCCGG
Organism: Chloracidobacterium sp.; assembly: GCA_031365905.1. Lineage (GTDB taxonomy): Bacteria > Acidobacteriota > Blastocatellia > Pyrinomonadales > Pyrinomonadaceae > PSRF01. Next base: position 1,669 of record JANLYZ010000331.1, read on the forward strand.
TTCTGAATTAAACCAGCGCCAGCGCGTGGCGAACGCCGCCGCGTGCAAAATAACTTTCGGCGCGCAGCACGTCTTTATCGATCTGCGCTTTCAATTCTTCAAGGGAACCAAACTTCCGCTCGTCGCGCAAGCGGTGGAGAAAGCGAACCCTGACCACATCTCCATAGAGATCGCCCGCCCAGTTGATTACGAAAGTCTCCACTGAAGGTTCCGTATCGGCCGTAAAAGTCGGCCGCACCCCCACATTCGTTACGCTGCGCCGCCACTGACCCTCAATCAGAGCCCCGGTCACATAAACGCCGTTGCGGGGTATGACGCGATTATGCGGGTGGACGTTGGCCGTGGGAAAGCCGAGCGTCGCGCCGCGTTTGTCACCACGCTCCACGCGCCCCTCTACGCCATAGGGACGACCCAGCAGCCGACGCGCGAGGTTGACCCTGCCCTCCGATAGCAGCTTCCTTACTTTGCTTGAACTGACGCGCTGACTGCGAAACTGCACCTCCGGAACTTCGTCTGCGAAAAAACCCAGCTCCGCGCTGACGCGCCGGAGGAGTTCGATGTTGCCTTCGCGATTGTGCCCAAACGCGAAGCCGCGGCCGAGATAAACTTCTTTTGCGTGCAAACGATCCTTCACAACGTCGCGCAGAAAATCTTCAGAGCGGATTTGGGAAAACGCTTCATCGAAGTGAATGACGATCGCCTGCTCGATACCTAGCACACCAAAGCCTTCCACTTTTTGATCGAGTGTTTGCAGGAGCGGCGGCGCCGATTCCGGATGCAGGACGGCACGCGGATGCGGATCGAATGTTATTACGGTCGGGACCGCGCCGATCTCACGTGCTCGCTCAACCACGGTACGCATGATCAACTGATGTCCGAGATGCAAACCGTCAAACACGCCAAGGGTCAGTACCGTCGGGCGTTGGATTTCAGCGTTGTCAGTTCCGTGGAATAAGCGCATGCAGTTTAGAGTTCAAGCTTCAGCTTGTTCAGTTTCGCGAAGAGCAAGCTAAAGCTTGAACTCTGAACTGCTTGAATGATCCCTCATCACTCATCACTCACTACGAGTCCGTCGTAGGCCCACTCAACACCCGCCGGCAGCTTTGCCGAATCGCGCGCATGCTTGACGTCATGCGCGATGTGCGTCAAGTAAGCGCGCCTCGGTTTGATCTTCTCGATGTATTCGAGCGCTTTGTCCAACCAAAGGTGCGTTGGGTGCTCCTTGAATCGCAAGCAGTCCAGCGCCAGCGCATCAAGACCGCGCATCAGATCCATTGTCTCGGGTGGAATCTCGCTGAGATCGGTTGCGTACGCGAAGTCGTTAAAACGGTAAGCCATCACCGGCAAGCGCCCGTGAATTACCTGCAGCGGTGTTATCAAAAAGTTCTTGCTCAAACAAAACGCCGCGCCCGCCTCGACGATGTGCGGAATCACCTGCGGCAACCCACCACCAAAGTGTGAAGGCTCGAAGATGTATTTGAAGATGCGCCGGATGTCGACCCAGGCGCGTTCATTCGCATAAAGGCCAAGGGCGCCGTAGCGGAAATTCAGCGGGCGAATGTCGTCGAGACCGAAGATGTGATCGGCATGGCAATGCGTAATCAAGACTGCATCGAGACGCTTGAGTCCATAGCGCAGCGCCTGCTGGCGAAAGTCGGATGAAGTATCAACGAGGATTGACTGGCCGGCGTGTTCGACGAGAATGGAAACTCGCAAGCGTTTGTCGCGTGGATCGTCTGACGTGCAGGTTTCGCAGTCACAGGCGATTGAGGGAACGCCGGTAGAAGTTCCGGTACCTAAGAACGTAAGCTTCATGATCACGTCCAATGTCCAACGTCCAACGTCCAAAGTCAAACAAAGATTGGTCGACGACTTTGGACTTTGGACGTTGGACTTCAGACTGGTTCTATCCGCCGGTGATGTCCTGGCTTGAAAACGTGCGGGCCTTCGGCGCTGCGTTGGTGAGCGAGACAAACTGCATGCGCAAGTCAGCGAGCAGGCTTTCGAGGACCTGTTGCTCCTGCGCTGCCAGGTTGCCGCGGGTCTTGAGTTGCAGCATGCCGAGAATGTCGATCCAGTGTTTGCCAAGTTCGAGATCGACTTCGCGCTTGTGTGTTACCGGGTGCTCCATCATCCCCAGCGAAGACGCAGCATTGGATGCTATCGACATCATGAAGTTCGCAAAGCTTGCCGGGTCTTCAGCGTCGGGCAGGTCCACTTCCCCAGCTTCGGCGTCAGCCTGCGTACCTGCCGGCTCGCTTGTGACTGCGGGAGGATTTGTTTCGACGCTCGCCTGCGGAGCACTCGCCTGAGCGGGCGGTTCAGTTGACGAATCCGCGGCAGCGCTGGCGGCCTCGGGCTTTACCGGAGCGGGTTCAGGCCGCTCACTTTCGGGCACGTCGCGCGGCGTGCCATCCGCATTGAACAGCCGCCGATCTGTAACTTTGTAAGTGGTTTGTTCCTCGTTCATTTCCCTGCCTATCTCCGACTAATACCTGCGACCTATTGGCCGCAGCAGAATTTTTCTCGTAACGCAAAACTGTTAGTTTGCAGAGTCAAAATTTTCGAATGCACGCAAACTAACAGTTTGCGTTACACCGGCTTGTAAAGGTGCGTTGATGGTAGCACCCACATCTTGCGCTCGCAAGACGGCTGCATTTTCGACTTTGGACTTTGGAGGTTGGACTTTAGACTGTTTGCATGCCTGCCAACTTTCAAGATCTTGTCGAACTAATGCAGAAGCTGCGTTCACCGGATGGCTGTCCCTGGGATCGCGAACAAACCTACGCCACGCTGGCCCCCATGCTTTTGGAAGAAGCATATGAAGCCTTCGAGGCGGTTGAATCAGCGCGCGAGGGCCAGCCAAACGAACTGCGCGACGAACTCGGCGATCTGCTTTTCCAAATCGTTTTCTATTCACAAGTCGCGCAGGAACAGGGCGACTTCTCTATCGCCGACGTTACGACGGCAATTCACGAGAAGATGGTGCGCCGCCATCCGCACGTCTTCGGCGATACCGACGCGGCAGACACCGCAACGGTTCTCCGCAATTGGGAAGCGATGAAGCAGGACGAACGCCGCGCCGCCGGCAAGAGCGAGCGCGACGAGTCTCTGCTTGACGGCGTCTCGTCGAGAGCACCAGCGTTAATGGAAGCGCACCAGCTTTCAACCAAGGCCGCGCGCGTTGGCTTTGATTGGGAGAAACTTGAAGACGTCTTCGCTAAACTCGAGGAAGAGTTAGGCGAACTGCGGGCCGCTATTCAAACGCATGCGTCCTCAAATAGTGAGGCTGATCACACGCGGATTAGAGAAGAACTAGGTGACCTGCTGTTTGCCGCAACCAATATCGCGCGACATCTGAAGGTTGAACCTGAGGCTGCTTTGAAGTTAACTAACCGGAAGTTTCGCCACCGCTTCGGCTACATCGAAAAAAAACTGCGAGCGAAGGATCAGCCGTTCGGGGCGGTGACACTCGATGAGCTTGAAAGTCTTTGGCAGGAAGCGAAAGGCGAAAAGGCAGAAAGCAGTAAACAGTAAGCAGTAAGCAGAAAACGTCTTCTGCCTACTGCTTACTGCTTACTGCTCCTGCCTTCTGCCTACTGCCTTCCCCGTTCTCAGTCGTTTATCTGCAACGACCGAAGCACGTTGCGAAACGCCGACTGGTAACTGCCCAACTCATTTTCCGGCGCCACAGCGAGCATGTAGAAAAGCTGGCCGTTGCGCAGTTGAGTTGTTATCACCGTAATCGACTCCGCCTGCCCGGTTGCCTCGTTTACATTTGTCAGCGTGGTAGTTAACCCGGCTCGTCCCCCAACTGTCGTACGCACCAGGCTGCTGCGCTGACGCAGGTTCTGATTGCCCTGGCTCAGTCCACTTAAGAACTCCTGTGTGGCTTGTTGTAAGTTGCTGCTTTGAGTTTGGCCCACGCCTAAGTTGATCCCGTGCGTGTAAACAACCTGCCCCTGATACTGTCCATATGCGCCCTGCGGCGAAAACCAAACCGAACTGTTCTCGCTCAACTGCTGCCAATTGCTTGGTACACTGACGCGCAGAATGCCGCCCAACGTGGAATAGTTTTGATAACGCGTCGAAGGATATTCAACCCGGCCTTGCGGCGCGTTAGTAGGATAGTTTCCAGTGGTCTCGCCGTTTGGATTGCGCTGGCCACGCTGTGCAATCTCTTGCATTGACGGGGCGCGGCCCATGCCACGCAAGCGCGCCTGGATCCGCGAAAAGTCGCGCGTGTCACGGACCGGATTCTGCACGCGCAGGTATTGAGCTTCCTGGTTGATTCGTTCGTAGCGATTTGCCGGACTCGGGTGGTCGCTCAAGAAGCCGCCGCCACCGCCACCGCTTTGCTGTTCGATAGTCTTGAACATGTTGGCCAGGTCGTGTGGGTCGTAGCCGGCGTTCGCCATAATCCGCGCGCCGAGAATGTCGGCTTCGGTTTCATACTCACGACTGAACTTCAGGAAATAAACACCAACTCCCTGGCCGGCAATCTGCGCGGCCGCCCCGGCTGGACCACCAATAATCTGTCCGCCAATGCCGAGGATCCCCGCGAGCAACCCATACTTCTGCGCTTTAGTAGCTTGCGCCGTTCCATGTCGCAGGGCAACGTGGCTCAACTCATGGGCCATCACGCCGGCCATTTCGCCTTCAGTACGCGCCGCTTCGATCATGCCGCGGTTCACATACATCGGACCACCGGGTAGCGCAAACGCATTGATGTCTCGCGCGTTCACGATTTTGAAATAGTATTGGAACTCAGGATGCTGAAACTCCCGCGGAATATTGTTGACGAGTCGCTGGCCAATCCGAGAGACATAGCTGGTCGCATCGGAGTCGTTCAAGATCGGCATCTGCTGCTCTACTTCAGCCGCTGCTTGCCGGCCCACTTTGACGTCGTCTGCAGCTTTATATTTGTTGCTGTGATAACTGATCTGCGTCTGCGCAAAAAGGGAAACAGGCATCGCAAAAACGGCGACTACTATTAGCCAGGCCAACAGACGCTGCATTCCATTTGAATTTTTTCTAATCATTTCTTTCCTCCATATTGACGACGACAATCCATTGTGATCGCCGCTAAACAAGACTGCACCCGACTTCAAGTTTCGAATAACTAAGAGCGGCTAACTCTGCGTTTTGCCGCTCTTGATATTGCCATTCTTAACCCTTCGCATCGTCCTCACCAGATAGAATTTTTCTTCCGCGTTCGCGCCTAATCGCGGGTTTGGCCCAGGTTTGATGACCCGTCCAAAGCATGCGTTTGCCACCTTGACCTGGCCGAAACATTGCAACGCGAAAGCTCAAGCTGAACCAAAACGCAACATTATTTGCGTTCTTCAGCACGATTTCAGTTCGAAGATTCTGCAAGTTGGCTATTGAACTAACCCTCCAGAATTCTTACTGCAAGGTCGGTGCCAGACAACATCAAATTTTAGGATTTGTTTCGTGGTTGGATGTGTTCATTGAGCCAGCGTGAAGGCTCAGCTAGCGGGGCTATGTAATGCGGCTCGCCCTTCCAAACGCGGACCATCGAAACGATGAGGAAAACAAACGCAGCTAATTTGAACAGCGTCCCGCCCGTAGAACTGCCGCTGAGTGCTCCAATCAAGGTAAACAGCGCACTGACAGCTAAAATTCCAATGTGAAGCGCCAAACCCTGGGCCGCGTGAAAACGTGCGCGCGGTTCTCGCCTGGGCACCAACAATAATTCCAACAGCGAAACTACGACGCCGACGTAAGGGGCGTACGGCAACATCATAGTCCACTTTTCCGGCATACCTATCCCGGCCACGGTGCGCTGACCTGGCTTCTGTACTCCGGGCCGATATGGTGTGGCTGGGGGTTGATAAGGTGCAGGCTGCGAATAAGTCGGCGGAACAAAAATCGAAGGATAAGGCGCGTCGGGAGAGACGTTGTCGTAACGTCGCGTCGGGGCTTCGGAATAAATATTCTGGCGCGCATTCTCGTTAGCCGACGATCCGATTTCCCGCGTAGATCCCCTAACCTCCTGCGTTTCAGGCTTAACGTCGCCCGACGTCTGGCCGACGTTCTTCACGAAGTTCGGGTCGAGCGGGTTAGTGTCGTATTTGCTTTTCTTCGGTTGCATCAGCAAGTCCTACGAGCGGCGCACGTGAATGGTTCAATCTTACTCGCCCGCAATTGCATACTCAACTTGTTCCCAGCGCTCCTCGCGTTCAGAGATTCGAAAAGCTCGAATCACCGGTGTTGGGCCAGCCAAACCGATTATGAAATAGATCGCTTGCGGATAGTAGGCGAGGCGAACATCAGTTTCAGAAGGCACGGGCTCGCTCGAACGCGGATGCGAGTGATAGATCGCGAGGAGCTCTTCACCACGTTCACGCAACTGACGCTGCGCTGCGAAGAGATCTTCGGGCGCCGCTTCGTAGGAGATGTTTGTATTGGAGGCGACGTTATGGAGCGGATAGATGCTGGTTGCTTGCTCATCTGTGCCGCCGATAAGACCACAGCACTCAGCCGGGTCAGCTTCTTTCGCGTGTGCAAGAATCTGATCGCGTTGCGAACTTTGAATAGTGATCATTGCTTAGTCTAACAAAGGGAAATGCTATCCGCAGATACGCAGATTTCACAGCTTCAGAAAAGCAAAACACATCAGAGACGGAAACGATCATTAACAAGCCCTTCCTTTGACTTCTTAGAATCTGTGTAACTGCGTAATCTGCGGATTACCAGTTCGTCGCTTACTGCTTGTCAACGATCTTGAGATGCAATTCATCCAACTGTTTCTGATCAACTTCGCCAGGCGCATCGATCATCAGGTCGGTCGCTGAAGCTGTTTTCGGAAACGCCATCACGTCGCGGATGTTCTCCGTCGGCACGAGCACCATCAACAGCCGTTCAATTCCGGGCGCGATGCCGCCGTGAGGCGGCGTGCCAAACTCCAGCGCGTCCAGAAAGAAACCGAAACGCGAACGCGCCTCCTCTGTCGTCATGCCGAGCGCTTTGAAGACTAGCCGCTGCACGTCGCGCCGATGAATTCGAATTGAGCCGCTCGCCAGCTCGACGCCATTGATAACTGGGTCATAAGCCTTCGTGCGAATCTGTCCCAGCAAAGCAGTCTCACCTTTCTCCACTGCACGCTCGAGCAATTCCAGGTCTTCATCAACGGGCGAGGTGAACGGGTGGTGCATCGCGTAGTACCGATCGTCGTCTTCGTGGTACTCAAACATCGGAAACTCTGTGACCCAAAGCGGTGCGTAGACATTCGCCGGAATCGACTTCTCACGGCGCGCAACTTCATTGCGCAACGCGCCGAGGCTGGCCGCGACAGTCTTCGTCTTGCCCGCGACAATCAAAACCGCATCGCCTTTTTCCGCGGAGGCTGTCGTGGCTAATCGAGCAACGCCGTCTTCGCCGAGCGCTTTCAACAACGAAGACGTGGTTTCGTCACCAAGTTTGATCCAGGCGAGTCCGCTCGCCCCGTAACGTTTGGCGAATTCCTGCAACTCGTCCAACCCTTTTCGCGAAAGTCCGGCGCCTCCGCGAACGACAACACCCTTTACCTCTCCGCCCGCGCCGAGCGCGGCAGCGTAAGGCGCGAAATCCGTGCCTTCGAGTGCGGGCGAAAGGTCGCGCAATTCCATGCCCGCGATTCGCAAGTCAGGCTTGTCTGAACCCCAGCGCCGCATCGCTTCGGCGTAAGTGAAGCGCGGAAAGGGCACCGGCAAGTCAACGCCAATCAGCTTGAAGACGCGCGCGAATAGTCCTTCCGTGACGGAGTAAATCTGATCGAGGGTGGCGAAGCTCAGCTCCACGTCGAGTTGCGTAAACTCCGGCTGGCGGTCGGCGCGCAAATCTTCATCGCGAAAACAGCGAGCGATTTGGAAATACTTATCGAGGCCAGCGATCATGCATAACTGCTTGAACAACTGCGGCGACTGCGGCAACGCAAAGAATTTTCCCGGCTGCACGCGCGAGGGCACGATGTAGTCGCGCGCGCCTTCCGGAGTCGACTTAATAAGAATCGGAGTCTCAAGTTCAGTGAAGCCCTGCTCGTCCATGTAGCGACGTATCTCGCGCAACACGCGATGGCGCAGACGAAGGTTCGCCTGAAGCTGCGGCCGGCGCAAATCCAGATAGCGATACTTCAAGCGCAGGTCTTCGCTGGCGAGCGCATCAGTGGAAGCAGTTTCGAGTTGAAACGGCAGCGTGCGCGCATCGTTAAGAAGGAGTAACTGGCGCGCGTGAACTTCTACGGCGCCGGTTTCGAGTTTCGGGTTGTGCTGACTCTCCTCACGCAGCGTAAGTTCGCCGGTAACCGCGATTACGTATTCGCCGCGCACCTCCTTCGCTTTCGCATGCGCCTCGGGTGCGTCGTCAGAATTGAGCACGACTTGCGTGACGCCGTCGCGATCGCGCAAGTCGAGAAAGGTAAGCTCCCCGAAGTCGCGGCGCTTCGCTACCCAACCCATCA
>JANLYZ010000403.1:0-4569 GCA_031365905.1 Chloracidobacterium sp.
GCGCAGTGCGATCTCAACATCGCGCTTGCGATAAACCCGTTGTCCGGCGCGGTTCTTCTGCGGGGCCAGCATCGTAAACTCCGACTCCCAATAGCGCAGCACATGCGCCTGCACACCGGCGAGTTCACATACCTCACCAATCTTGAAGAAGAGCTTTTCGGGGATGGCTACAACAGGACGGCCCATGATCACAATGTCGGACGACTGTTCTTCCTGGACAGATATGCAGGACAGAAATTAAAGGAAGACTAATGGCAGGATTGCCAGCAGCCCAGCGAGCGGACATGTTACTGCCAGCCGTTTGCCGTGTCAATGCTTACACTTACGGCGGGTAAGTTAAAACTGATTCTTAAAGGTATTGCCTAAGGTTGGTTGCAGCTAGCAAGATGAATCCAATCGCGACTGCCCGCGCCGAAAAAGCGCTACCCTATCAGCAGAAACTCTGTGCCTCCTCAGTGTTCTCCGTGTCTTAGTGGTGAGCCTTTGCGCAGAATAGATCCACCACCGAGACGCAGAGAACACAAAGGAGGCACGGAGAAAACTGAAATTCGGATCGACCGAACGTGCGCGATAGACGCTGCTTCCACGTCAAGCTATAATCCGCGTTCTACTCAAACTTCCATCGCTGCGAACCCGGAGGGTTAGTTCCGACTGTGACGACGACATCGCTATCGCCAATACCTCCTGCGTCTCCCCGCGTGTTTCGCCTCGCTTCTCGACTCGACGAAATCGGTTTCTCCGACATCGTTAACATTCGCAATCGCATAATGAAGCTGCGCGCGGAGGGCGCCACTGTTTACCAGTTTGAGGGCGGCGAGCCTTACATGAACACGCCCGATTTCGTAAAGCAGGCGATGGTGCGCGCGCTCGAGGAAAACAAAACGCGTTACGCGCCGTCGTCGGGCATTCCCGAATTGCGCGCGGCGATTGCCGATAAGCTGCGCACAAAAAATAATATCGAAGCGCAAGCGGCCGACGTGATGTTAATGAACGGCGGCATGCAAGGATTGTTTGGCGCATTTCAGTCTGTGGTCAATCCCGGCGACGAAGTTCTTATCTTCTCGCCCTTCTGGACACCCATAAAGGATCTGGTTGCGTATTCACAAGGACGAACGGTTCTGGTTCCCACTGACGAAGCGCGCGCAAAAGGATTTGAAACAACGCTGGCCCGTTACTCAACTGAAAACACAAAAGCGATTTACTACAACACGCCGCAGAATCCAACCGGCGTTGTATTCACCCGAGACGAGGCGCATGCCGTCGCGCGTTTTGCACAAGAGCGCGATCTCGTAGTAATCGCCGATGAAGCTTACGAGGATTTGGTTTACGACGGCGAGCATTGTTCCATCGCCTCCCTCCCGGGAATGTTTGAGCGCACGATCACTATGTTCACTCTTTCCAAGTCGTACGCGATGACCGGCTGGCGTTTGGGATACACCGTCGCCGCCGAGCCGTGGATGACTGGCCTGCGCAAGACAACACTTTATTCTTCGAATGGAGTTTCCACCCCGACGCAGTGGGCGGCACTCGCGGCATTTACCACCCATACAGATATGCTCGAGACGAACCGCGTCGCTTATCTCAAGCGGCGCGATTTGCTTTTGGCAGGACTGAACGAACTTGGTTTTCACTGCGAGAAACCGGCCGGCGCTTTCTATGCTTTTCCCGACGTGTCGCGGGTCAGCAAAGACAGTCGCGAGGCCGCGGAGATCTTGCTTGAGCGCGCACAAGTCGCAACTGTTCCCGGCGTCGTTTTCGGTGAACACGGTGAGGGTCACCTGCGTTTTTCTTTTTCTACTGCGATTGAAACCATCGAAGCCGGCCTCGATTCACTTCGGCGAAATCTCTGAGAATTCCCGCCGCGGATTTCGCGGATGAACGCAGATCAAACCGCTAGGAAATTATCCGTAATTGGTTTTGCCTTCTCATATCCGCGTGAATCTGCGCTAATCTGCGGCTAATCTTAATGAACGAATTCGATTTCATAAACAAGTTGAGGCGTAAGGTTGAGGGCAACTCGGGTTCATCCTTGATCCATCCTGCATCCCTTGTTCACGGCATCGGCGACGACGCCGCGGTTTTCAAACCATTAGCCGGCAGCGACGTTGTGGTCACAACAGATCTGCTGGTCGAGGACGTCGACTTTCGTCTAAACACTACCCGGCCCGACTTGCTCGGCCATAAGGCCCTCGCCGTTTCCCTGTCAGACATCGTGGCAATGGGCGCGCGGCCGCGCTGGGCGCTCTTGTCGCTTGGTGTTCCCGAGGCGATTTGGAACTCAGAATTCCTGCAGCAGTTCTACGACGGATTTTTCAAACTGGCAGCGCGCTATGGCGTCACCCTTATTGGCGGCGATATTTCGCGTACGTCCGACAAAATTGTCATCGACTCGATTCTTATCGGAGAAACTCCTAAAGCTGGCGCAGTATTTCGCTCAGGCGCCCGGCCCGGAGAGCAGATTTTTGTCACCGGCTTCTTAGGAGACGCGGCGGCGGGCCTGCGTTTGCTTGAACGCGGCGCGCGACTGCCAACCACAAGCGATTCGAATTTTGAATCGAAGGCATCACACGGCCTTGCTTACTTGTTGCTGCGTCAACTTCAACCTGAACCGCGCGTCGGCTGGGGTCTATTGCTCGGCGAACAGCATCTCGCCAGCGCAATGATCGACATCAGCGACGGTCTCTCTTCCGACCTCAATCACCTCGCCAACGAAAGCAACGTAGGCGCGCTCATCGACGCTTCACGCATTCCGATTGATCCGCAGGTTACAGAACTAACTGGACGACGCGCGCTGGATCCACTGATGCTCGCGCTCCATGGCGGCGAAGACTTTGAACTGCTGTTTACGGTGAAGCCGGAGAATGTTTCTAAACTGCCCAAGCGAGTTGACGGGGTTTCGCTAACTCGCATCGGTGAGATCAAAGAAGCTTCCCACGGAGTGCGCATCGCCGAGGGGTCCAAGACCTGGACGCTGGAGCCCGGAGGTTGGGAACACTTCAATAGTCAGAACCGGGAGCGTTAGCGACCGGCTAAGGAGTGACACCGGGCGCCAACGATCGCATAGTTAACTCCGTGGCCGGTCGCTACCGCTCCCGGTTCTGTTTCCCCCGTCACTTTTCACTTTTCACTTTTCACCGTAATCTAGACTCATGCTCAGATTTCGCAACACACTCTCCGGCAAGGTTGAAGAATTTCGCCCCATGAATGAAGGCGAAGTTCGTTTCTATTATTGTGGCCCAACCGTCTGGGCCTACGGCCACCTAGGCAACTTTCGTTCAGCCATCGCTGCCGACATCGTGCGCCGCTATCTCAAGTTCAAGGGTTACAAAGTCACGCACGTGATGAACATCACGGACGTCGAGGATCGCATCATCGCCAAGTCGCAGGAAGCGGGACTTACGATTGATGACTACACCGCTGAATACATCGAGGCGCTTTGGGAAGACTTCGACGCGCTCGGTTGCGAACGCCCGGAGATAGTGCCGCGCGCCACACGACATATTCCGGAAATGGTTTCATTGATCGAGAAGCTGCTGGAAAGCGGCCACGCTTACGAGTCGGAAGGTTCCGTTTACTATCGCATCGCTTCCTTCCCTGAGTACGGCAAACTCTCAAAGATCAACTTCGCGGGCAACATCGCCGGCGCGAGCGATCGTATCGACACTGATCGTTATGAAAAAGAAGACGCGCGCGACTTCGCTCTTTGGAAGGAACCTGCAACCGCCGCAGAGCCGGCCTGGGATTCGTCAATTGGTCGCGGCCGTCCGGGCTGGCACATCGAATGCTCGGCTATGTCGATGAAGTATCTCGGCGAAACTTTTGATATCCACGCGGGCGGCATTGACCTCGTGTTTCCGCATCACGAAAACGAAATCGCGCAGAGCGAAGGAGCAACTGGAAAAGAGTTTGTGCGTTACTGGATCCACTTCGAACATCTGAAAGTGGAAGGCGAAACGATGTCGAAGTCGAAAGGCAACTACTACACCTTTCGCGATGTGGCTGCCAAAGGGTATTCAGGCGGCGCGGTACGTTATTTCCTGCTCAGCGTTCCCTACAATAAGCAGATCAATTTCACTTTCGATGCGTTGGCGGGCGCAGAAAAAACGGTGGCCAGCTTGCGCGACTTCAAAGCGCGCCTGGGCGAAGCGAAAACAACTCCGGGACTGAACGAAGCGCTGCACGAACAAACGCTTCAGGCTGCGCGCGAATTTGAAGAGGGCATGGACGACGATCTCAACACGTCAGTTGCGCTCGCCGTGATTCACAATTTGACCCGCGTTGTTAATACGGCGCTCGCCCGAAAGAAACTTCAGGAAGACAACAAGGTTGAGTTGCTTGAACTTCTGAAGCGCTTCGACTCCGTGCTGAACATCTTCGGCGACGAACAACGCGAAATGCTCGACAGCGAAATTCAGAACTTGATCGACGAACGGCAAGAAGCGCGACGTCGACGCGACTTTGCGCGCGGTGACGAGATCCGCGATGAACTCGCGGGACGCGGAATTATTCTGGAAGACACGAAAGACGGCGTGCGCTGGAAGCGGAAATAAAGCCAGGAGCGCGGGCATC
>JANLYZ010000353.1:0-8963 GCA_031365905.1 Chloracidobacterium sp.
TCAATCGAACCGCGCAGCGTTTCTTCAAACGCGGCATACGCCGGCCAGATGGTAAACATCTTGAGCGCCTGCTCGCGCGTCACCGCTTCCTCCGGATGCCAGCCTTCGCCTGAAAAGCCTTTCATGTCCTTGCGCGCCACGGCTGCGTAAAACTCAATCATCGGCTCGCCACGTTCAACCGGCGCATCGGAACCTGCGGGAACAATCGATCCGGATTTGATAAAACTCTGCCAAGCGTAGGCGCCGGCGAGTCGTCCGATGCCGAGACGCTTGGGCGCAAAGTGCAAATCGCCAATCGCGTGCGACGGCTGCATCGAGGGAATGATGCCAAGCTTTTTGAAACGCGGAATATCCACTGGATTGACTATCTGTGAATGCTCAACGCGCCAGCGCGGCTCCTTAATTTTCCATTCCGCTTTTGGCACTGCCTTCATTGCCTGCTCGTATTGATCCAGGATGAAACGATTGCCGCGATCGCCAATCGCATGCGTCTCGATTTGAATTCCCTTTCGCAAGGCTTCGCGCAACACCGGCTGTAGATCTTCTTCCTTGATTGTTAAGAAGCCGGAAGTCTCCGGCTTGTCGGAATAAGGGGCGAGTAATGCCGCGCTGCGTGAACCGAGCGAGCCGTCGGCATAAAGTTTGAGCGTGCGCACCGTCAAGCGATTGCCATGGGCGCCGATTATGGGTCCCTCGTGAAACAGTCTCAGCGCTTCCAGGCCTGGCGCTGAGAGCGCCTTGTAAATGCGGAGTTTGATCTTGCCTTCGCTGTAAAGCTTCTCGTCAATAGCGACGTCGGCATAACTCCCGCCCGGATCCTGCACCTGCGTCCAACCGAGTGAGATATCGCGCTGCACTGCCAGAATGATCGCGCTTTCAGCCTCCGCCGCGGTCGTGCCCGGGATGTGACGCTGAATCAGATCCTGCGCCGCGTCGAGCATCATGCCGTTTGGTTCACCACTTTGTTTCTCTTTGGAGATTTCGCCGCCGAAAGGGCTGGGCGTGTTCTTATCGACGCCCGCAATTTTCAAAGCCGCACTGTTTGCCACTGCGCCGTGGCCATCGGCACGATCCAGAAACACCGGATTGTTTGGCGAGATCTTGTCGAGGTCCCAGCGCGTGGGAAATGTTTGCGGAGTCCAGAACGTTTCAATCCAACCGCGACCCGTGACCCACTCGCCCGGTTGTTTCTGATCGACGCGCTCTTTAACTTTCGCAAGAAACGCGGCGAGGCTCGTGAGGCCTTCAAGGTTGAGCGTCATCTCGCGAAAGCCAACGCCGGAGAGATGATGATGCGCGTCCGTCATTCCCGGCACCATCGTTCGGCCGCCGAGATCGATGACACGCGTATTCTTTCCGATGTAGTTTTGCGCTTCGCGATTTGAGCCGACAAAGATAATGCGATCGCCCTTGACGGCAACCGCTTCTGCGGTTGGTTGCTGCTCGTTGACCGTGTAGATGTTGCCGTTCTTGAAAACCAGATCTGCGGGTGGAACTTTCGGCCCGGCGGGAAAGAAAATGAGGACGACGAGAAGTGCAACTAAAACTTTCATAGTGTTCAGGCCTTACAATCGTTGAAGAATGATTCGCGGAGCGTCAGTTTTATATCACTGATTTATAGCGGAGGGACAGGGCGTGTGACGATTTCGCCAGTTCACGTATAATCCGATTTCTCGCAGAAATTGTTATTTTTCGGATCGCATGAGGTTAGCTATGAAAACAGAACTGCTGAACTTGAACCCACCCGGCGGCGCAACTACAGCGCATGTTGCCCGCCCTGACAATGACACGACGGCAGCGGTGATCTTGATCCAGGAGTATTGGGGGGTCAACGATCACATTCGCGACCTCGCCGAACGATATGCCCGCGAAGGGTATGTCTGCGTCGCCCCCGATCTGTATCGCGGCAAGCTCGCCAAAGACAGCAACGAGGCTTCAAAGTTTATGCAAGCGCTCGCGCTTGATGACGGCATCGAAATAATTCGTCAGGCAATCTCCGAAGCGGAGCGTGTCTACAAGGTTCAGAAGATTGGCATCACCGGCTACTGCATGGGCGGGATCTATGCTTTGCGCGCCGCTTGCCTGCTGAGTGAAATCGCTGCCGCGGCGCCTTTCTATGGTGACGTGCCTGAAGAAAGCGTGCTCAAGAATTTGAAAGTGCCGACGCTCTTCATCGCCGGCAAGCGCGACGCCTGGATCAATCCGGCAAAAGTAAATGGATTAATTGAGACAGCGCGGAAGTTTGATCTGCCGCTCGAAGTTGTCAGTTACGATGCCGATCATGCTTTCTTCAACGATACGCGGTCGGAAGTTTACGATGCGGAGGCGGCGGCTGACGCGTGGCGACGCGTGCTTGAGCTATTCCGTAAAAACCTGTGAAGGCGTGACGGGCGCACCAGAAGGGCTTAGTGAATTGGGATAGGTTCGCATCGGCTTGTGTCGGCTTAAGCTCACTCGATTTCGACTTCGGAACTGACCATCCAAAGATCAACCTGTTCGAGCCGTTCCTTCCAACGAGCCTTGAACCCTTTCATCCATTGGCGGTTCTCATCGGAGTCAGGAACATCAACTACAATCTTCACCAGATTATCGCGGTAGAGGATCCCGCTAGAACGCCAGTGTCCTTCGACTTTTTGAGTTTCATAGCTAGCGGCGCTGAAGTGATCTACGATTTCCAGCACGGCTTCGGCGAGCCATTCGGAAGGTACCTCTCGCCCATCATTGAACTGGAGAGGAAGCAGGATCTCGAATCGCCGCCATCTGCTGTTCATAAGTGGTTTTGCCTTTTACTGAGAAGGGGATATTTTGGTCGGCAAGAGCTTCGAGCGCGGCTTCAGGAATCAGGTGCTCACCCGAACGAAGAACGTGTCCCGAGAAGCGGCCCAGCAAGAACGCCAAGGCGCGCTTCTCTGTCTCGCGGTCGGAAAAAGTAATAGTCACCATAGGTCACTCCTTTCTGCTACAGATTGTATGTGACTTGAAGTGGCGAGCCAAGCTCAAACCAGACTGGCTTTCAATGGAATTTCGAGGACACGTTTTCACGGCCCCACTTTAACGTGCGACTCATCCAAACGAGTTCATCCAGAAAATCCTGCGCGCGCTTTTCGTAAGCCGGATCGAGTAGTTTCCCATCCGCGTCGAAAGTCTTTTGCACCTTGGGGAAGTTCAGATCTGAAAAGGTGACGGCGAGACCAAACTCGCGCACCATCGTCACCATTGCTTCAATTACGCGCGTGCCGCCCCACGGGCCGGCGGAGACGCCGACAAACGCAACTGCTTTGTGTATGTACTCCCGCAACAATAGGTCGAGCACGGCCTTTAGTGAACCCGGATAACCGTGGTTGTATTCCGGAGTCACTATTACCAATCCGTCAGCCTTGATGATCGCGTCGCGCCAATCCGGAAACTGGTCCTTCAGCTCCTGGCCGTAGTCGTCATGCGGAAGCGCAAACTCGGCAACATCGAAAAGCTTGGTCTGAATGTCCGCGCGCTTCTCCATCTCGCCGACCAGCCACTTCGCGGGATGCACGCTGTTTCGGTTTTTGCGATTGGTTCCCAGCAGAACCGGCAGAAATAATTTGTCCATCACATTTCTCCCTTGATTTCATCACACGATGAACCACGATCTGACAGGATTCACAAGATTAACAGAATGAAATCCGTAATACGCTGGGCCATCCCTTGGATCAACCTCCGCATGTCTCCTGTAATCCTGGTAATCTTGTTAATCCTGTCCTTGCAGCGGATTTGTAAACAGAGCACTGTTCCCAAGGAATTCCAGCAGTTCATGTTTATTCGGCAAAGCTGTGCGCGCGCCGAGATCGCGACACTTCAACGCCGCCACTGCGTTCGCCATTTGCAAACTCGTCTCAACGTCTCGGCCCATCAGGAGCCCATAAAGAAAACCGCCGTGGAATGCGTCGCCCGAACCCGTCGTATCCTTACAACCTCCCGGCACCGCAAACGATGGCGACTCGATGAACTTCCCTTCACAATAAACGAGTGAACCCGCGACGCCTTTCGTCATCCCAACCAACCCGCAACCGTATCGTGCTTTCAGTTCGACTAAAGATGCGCGCTCATCAGCAATGCCGGTAATGCGATGCGGAAACTCACGCGAACCAATCAGCACATCGATCAGCGGCAGCAGTTCCAGAAGTCCATCGTAGATGTTGTCGATGTCGGCGGTGACGATCGTGCCCTCGGCGCGAGCGGCGTGCGCCATGCGCGCACCGGCAGGTGGATCGTGTGCATCGAGATGCAGGACTCGTCCGCAAGCAGCCAAGGCGATCGGCGCTTCTTCACCGCTGTAAGATAGTCGCTCATCTCTGTCCCAAATGATCGTGCGCTCGCCGCTCTGCGCATCGACGATAATGAATGCCACTTGATTGCGCGCACCCTCGATCACCTCCGCGAATTCGTAGTCAACTCCTTCCGCTTTCAACGACTCCAACCCAAATTGCCCTTCAGCATCTGAACCAAATCTTCCGGCATAGGCCGTCTTCAAACCGAGACGTTGCAAGGCAATCATTGTCGTCGCCGCCTGACCGCCGGCGGCTTGCTTGTGTTCGAGCAAACGAACCTTGCTATCGAACGCCGGATATTCCGGCACAACGATCAAATGATCGACGGCATTCAGCCCGAAACCCACTGCATCGAACTGCCGATTCACCGGAAGTTGGAATGGAAAATTCATGTTATTGGCTGGGACCGCGGGCGGTCCCTGCAACTCACTTGACCGATTCAAGTATCGTAGTCTTCAACGCATCGGTGCGTTAGAATGTGTAACCAGTGACATTAGCCGAAAAGCTCAAGGAAATTCCAGTTTCTGCCGGCGTTTATCTCTACAAGGACAGCGCCGGCAAAATAATCTATATCGGCAAGGCGAAGCGCCTGCGCAGCCGCGTGCAATCGTATTTCCGCGAGGCGCGGCCTTTCGATCGCAAGACCGACGCGCTCGTTCGCCAGATTGCTGACGTTGAAGTCATCGTCACCGACAACGAAGTCGAGGCGCTAATTCTCGAAGCAACGCTTACCAAAAAACATAAGCCCCGTTACAACGTCAATCTAAAAGACGACAAGTCGTACCCGCATCTCAAACTAACAATCAATGAGCCCTTTCCGAAAGCAGTCATCACCCGTCGCGTTCAAAAAGACGGCGCGCTTTACTTCGGACCGTTTCTGCCCGCGAGCATGGCACGTCGCACGATTGACGTCATCAATAGAACTTTCCAACTGCGTACCTGCGACATTGAAATCAACGGCAAGGCGCCGCGCCCATGTCTTGAGTATCACATCAAGCGCTGCCTCGGCCCCTGCGTAAAGGGGCTGTGTACGCCGGAACAATATCAGGAGGCAGTGCGCGACGTGCGCCTGCTACTCGAAGGGCGAAACACGGAACTGGCGGACACACTCGAAGAGCGCATGGATCAAGCGTCGGGGGAATTGCGTTACGAGATGGCCGCGAAGTATCGCGACCTGCGCCGGACCGTGGTCAAACTTTCCGAGCAACAGAAGATGGCTACCGTGCAGGATCGCGACGTTGACATCTTCGCTTACTACCGCGAAGGGCCGCGGCTCGCGCTGCAACTTTTCACGATGCGCGAGGGCAACATCGTCGGCCGACGCGAATTCTTCTGGGAAGATTTGTCGGAAGACGATTTCGATCCGGCGTCGTTTCTCGGTGAAGTGCTGGCTCAGTATTACGCGACTGACTACGTGCCGAAAGAAATTCACGTTCCCGTAGATTTCGAAGATCGTGAACTGCTGGAAAAGGCTTTGACCGCGCGCAAAGGCCGGCGCGTGCGTATTCATCACAGCCAACGCGGCGAGAAGCGCGACATGATCGACCTCGGCGAGAAGAATGCGAAGCTCGCGTTTGAACAACGCTTTCGCATTCTCAAGCCGGACATGAAACTCGTGCTCGAGGAATTGCAGGAGACGCTTGAACTGCCGCGCTTTCCCGCGCGCATTGAGTCGTTTGATATTTCGCATATCCAGGGCGCGGAAAATGTCGCGGGCATGGTGGTTTGCGACAACGGCAAGATGAATCGTTCGGAGTATCGCAAGTTTAAGATCAAGACGGTCGAGGGTGCCAATGATGTGGCCTCGATGCGCGAGGCTGTCGTGCGTCGTTATCGCCGGTTGTTGGACGAAGGAAAACCTTTGCCGGATCTCATCATGATTGACGGCGGCAAAGCGCAACTCGCCGCCGCCGGCGATGCGATGCGCGAACTGGACCTTGAAGCGATTCCGATGGTGGGTGTGGTGAAGCCTCCGTTGAAACACAATCAGGTTTCTTATCTGTTGGTGAAGGGGCGCGAGCACGAGCCAATCTTTCTCGATCCACACTCGCTGATTCTGCGTCTGCTGCAAATGATTCGCGACGAAACGCATCGCTACGCGCTCACTTACCATCGCAAACGTCGCGAGCTGCGCGACTTCACCTCAGAACTGTCGGCCATTCCCGGCGTTGGCGAGAAACGCAAAGGACGATTGCTCCGGCACTTTGGATCAATTCATCGTATCGCGGCAGCAGCCGCTTCGGAGTTGACACCGTTTGTAGGCAAGAAGACTGCGCAGGAGATCGTGGATCATTTCGAACGTCAGCGCGCCTTGGCGGAGGATGGCGCTACGGTGGCTTCTGGAAGTTCCGAGGCCAGCAATAATTCTTCCGACGCGTAGCGTCGACATGAATTTAGCCCGGCGTTTCAACGCCGGGAAAGTGCCAGCCAAAATTCCTTGTCGCGTAGCGACCCGAGGACGGAAGGCGTCGCTACGCGACGAAATAATTTAATCCGACTACTCTCTCCCGGCGTTGAAACGCCGGGCTAAACTCAATTTGCCGCTACGCGGCTACCCCTGCGGTTGTCCTTTTGTTCCGGCGAAGTCGTAAGTGATGTGCAACCGGAGCAGCCCGTCCTGCGCTTCGGAGCGCACATCTTTCACCTGGGCCTTTACCGAACCATTGCTCGCCTGCATCGGAATCAGCAATTGCAATTGCTGCGGACGCAGGAACGGAATCGGATTCACCTTGCTGTCGATCGCGCTGCGGACGAAAACGGTGACGAAGTTACTGGCCAGCGGGTTGACGCCTTCGAGGTTTACACCTTCAACATTCAGTCGGCCATACAGTGTTTGGTTTGGCTGATCAAATGAAAGTTGGATCGTGGTTTGCACCCAACCCTTAAACTGCACGCAGTTTCCAAATAAGTTGTAATTACCACTAACCACGAGCGGCGCTGAAATCTTGCCGCCCGCAAACTCCACGTGCGTCTTGACGTTGTTTCCTTCAGCGGCGAGCGTCATCGTGTTTGCGCAGCCACCTTGAAACGCTGCCTGCTCAAGATTCGCAGAACCGGGTTCGCTCAAGTTGCGGGCAAGCTTGAACGTTGGCGGCCCCAGATCGCGAAAGACAGTTCCCAGCATTTCGTTCAAGAAACTATCGCTGAGCGCGACCACCACTGTCGCCGGCGGATCGCCGCCGGGTGGGGGTGCCTGCACCGCCACACCCGGAATAGCTTTCGCGCCCCGCACGCCCAGAAAAAAGATGGCGGCAGCCGCGCCGATTACGAGCCCAAGCACCAGCAACAATACATACTTCATTCGATTCTCCTTCTTACGCCTCGCATTACTTAGCTGGCGAGGGTGAAGGCGAAGCCGCAGGCGGCGGCGCCGAATTCATGTTGCTCAAAAGGACTTTTCCGAGCGCCATCAGTGAATTCGTGATCGCGTCGATCTGTTGCCGCACTTGCTCCGGCGGAACTTTGCTGAAGCCCGCAGGAACCTGAAACAGCGTATCGTCGATAGTGGTGCTGATGTCTCTCATCTCTGCGACTATCGTCATGCCCTTCACGCCGTGCACATCTCCGCTAGCTTCCGAGTTGATCTGCGCTCTAAGTGGCAGACCAGTTTCCTTGTCGACAAAGAAGAAGGCTTCGCTCTTCACTTCGCCCGCTGAAGTCGACGTATTGGTCGTCGCCGCGTAGCGATACTTGTCCGCCGGCCGACCATTCATTGTGTCGTCACCAACGCGCTCGACGCCCTTCAGTTTTTCCAGATAGGAAACAATCTGGCCCGGCGTCATTAATTTTTGCAATTGAAAGCCGGTCGCTTCCGGAGTTAACTCCGCATACTGTTTGCGGCCGGGCGCGATCACAATATGCTTGTCGCCTTGTTCGAGATAAATCAAATCTGAACCGTCAGGTAGTTTGAACGACACGCGACGATCAGTTCCATTGCGCGCAACTTCGGCTGACAAGGTCGGAATGCCAATCGTCTTTTGCCCGCCTTCGGTTTCGGCACTGAAGACCAAAACGCCGCGATATTTTTCCGGCTCGCGCGCAGCGCTCATCGGGCTTGGCGAGGGTGAAGGACTAGCCATGGCGACCATCGGCGAGTTGTTAGCATTAGCTGATACGTTGGTATTTGTGTCAGCCCGTTGGCAGGCGCTTCCGGCCAGGGTCAGCAAACTGATCGGCAAGAGTGCCAAAAGGTTAGACTCGCGTCGCGCCACGCGACACATCTTAAGGACAGCGGTATTCATAATTTTCTCCGAAGCAATGAGCCGGGCTCAGTAGTTAATTAGAAGGGGGTTGTTCGAGGGGATCGTAGGATAACACGCGCGGGCCAAGGCGTGTAACGGAAACTGTTAGTTTGCCTCTTTGCCCCGATGCGATCCTTGCATGCCAGCCGCAAACTAACAGGCACGCGTTACCAGAAGCAGTTGACTTACCACCCCGTTTTGGAATAGAAGCGCACTGCTCTTCCAGTTTCCTTCTTGTGAGTGTGCCCATGAAACATCTTCCGGTTCTGATCGTGCTCGGATTTGCGCTCTCGCTTTGCAACCTATCCAATAAACTAAAACCGTCGAACTCCGGCGAGCCGGGCAAGACGGCAACGTCCGATAGCGGTGGTCCGGTGGAGAAGGCTTCGCCAACTGCGGCCCAGACTCAAGCGCTGGC
>JANLYZ010000370.1:0-5491 GCA_031365905.1 Chloracidobacterium sp.
ACATACAAGGATTTGAAATTTCAATTGAAGGACCTGGATGATTTCTCAGTTGGCCCTAAGGGAATCACGTTTCTTTACGACGCCGGCTTTCCTCACGTGATTCGAGCGCTTGAACCGGCCGGGCGCTATTTTTTCCGCTACTCAGCATTGAAACCCTTCATCAAACGCGACGGACCGCTCGGACAATTCATCCGGTAAGGCTACAATACAAAACATGAGCGACAGAAAAATCCGCGTCCTGGTTGCAAAGCCGGGACTTGACGGCCACGATCGCGGCGCCAAGATAATAGCCCGCGCATTGCGCGACGCAGGCATGGAGGTTATTTACACCGGCCTGCGTCAGACGCCGGAAATGATCGCCGCCGCCGCCCTCCAGGAAGATGTTGACGCGGTCGGCGTTTCCATTCTCAGCGGCGCGCATAACACCCTTTGCCCGCGTATCGTTCAACTGCTTCACGATCAAGGGATGGACGATTGTCTTGTACTGTTAGGCGGGATCGTTCCTCAGGATGACATCGCTAAACTTAAGGCGAATGGAGTTGCGGAAGTTTTCCTACCGGGCACGTCTACCGAAAACATCGTCAAGTTTCTGCGTGAAAACGTTAAGCCGCGTGAATAGACGATGGCGGAAGATTCACCTCCGATAGTCACCACAATTGATCACGCGATCGCGGTTATACGTTTCAATCAACCGGCCCAACGAAATCCACTTTCAATCAGCACGCTTCACAATCTCGAAAAGGTTTTGGCTGAACTGGCGCGTCGTGATGATGTGGAAGCGTTAATCTTCACCGGCACCGCGGACGTTTTTGCCTCCGGCGCAAACATCCGCGAGCTCACGCAACTGGATTCTGTCTCTGCTCTTCACTTTTCACAACTCGGCCAGCGCGTCTTTCAAACTATTGCCGATTCCGCGCAACTAACGATTGCCGCGATTAACGGCTACTGCATGGGTGGCGCACTCGACCTCGCACTCGCTTGCGACATTCGCGTTGCCTCAACCAATGCCGTCTTCGCGCATCCTGGCGCTCGGCTGGGAATCATCACCGGCTGGGGCGGCACTCAAAGACTGCCGCGAATAATCGGTCGCACTCGTGCCCTAGAGTTCTTCGCAACCGCTCGCCGCTATTCCGGTGCCGCTGCCCTTGGGATGGGTTTAATTAGTCGCGTCTATGATCCAGTAATGGAGTGCGCCAAAGAACTTGCCTGCAACAAAATAGCTTCGGAATCGCAGTAGGGGCGGACCTATGTGTCCGCTTAAGTCGCACCAGGCAGGCTCGCCTCCAGAGTTTGCCGCCTAAAAAAAAGAAGGTGGCGATTTGCGCGCCACCTTCAATCTCTCATCCAATCGACAACAATTAGAAGCTAAATCTTGCTCCAAACTCTGCTGACAGGCTATGCGGTACAGTTACACCACTCGGCGTAAGGAAGTTCGTCGCTGTTTTTGTAGCGAAGGTCGCTTGACGAACGTCGGTTACGAAGTTGTTGCCAAAATTAGCTCTGTTGGTCAAATCAAAGACCTGAAAGATTAAAGACAAGTTTGACCGCTCCTTGATCCTGAAGTTCTTCGTGATGCGGGTATCAAGCTGGAAATAGGGTTGACCGCGCAGGCTGTCAAACGAAGCGAAGTGACACTGACCGGCTCGTATGCAGTTTCTATACTTCACAGCGTTTGACACTCCGCTTACCGTAACGCTCGGATCGCCGAAGGCTGTCAAAGTAGCTGTCAGATCCGTTGGACTATTGTTGAAGACCAACACGTGCGAAGTGCCGCGGCCACTTCCCGAACCCAGGATATCGACGGAACCACCATACCCCGCCGTGTATGGTCGTGCTGATTCCAACTGCATAACGGGAGCAATCTGAAATCCGCCCGGAAGATTGATAACGCCACTTAGTGTGAACCGATGGCGTGAATCCGTCGGAGTGGGTCCAAATTCTGATGGATCGAATAGTGCAAACGGATTCCAGGCCCGGTTGCGGAATGCTGCCGCGTTTCCGTTGTAAGCTAAAGCGCGGGCCAGCGTGTAATTCGCATTAAGGCTCACATTCCGATGCAGACGCTGGCGATAAGAGATATTCAGTCCGTCGTAGCGCGAGCGGCCACTTGAAGTCTCCAGGTCAATGCGTCCGAGCGCTGGCAAGCCAGCGGCAGCGAAAGCTGCGCTAAGCGGACGAGATGTGATTTCATTTCCCGCCGAATCCAGAAATAGCCGTCGAGTTGGATTAATGTTTACTGTCTTCGACTCGTGCACGCCCAAAACGTGCGTGTACTCAAATTCCAGAACTGCGTAGGAATTGAGCTGCCAGGAATAGCCGAGATTCCATTGTTGCGTATAGGGATTGCGGTAGTCGGGGTCCATGATTCGCCCGGTATTTCCGGCGGCCAACTGCGTCTGCGGGGCTGGAATCGTCGGCAGTGGATCAATTCCAAACCGCCAATTGGAAAGGAGAATCCCTGTGCCCGGAACCACGTCGCCGCTGGCAATGCTAAACGCCGTGGCGAAGATCGTTGGATTGATCTGCTGGATCATGAACAGTGGAATGTTCAAGAACGTCTGTCCATAATAGAGTCCGTAGCCGCCGCGCAGCACGTGTCTTCCCTTTCCGCTAATGTCCCAGGCAAATCCCACTCTGGGGCTGAAGTCCTTGTTATCATCATGAGGCAGCGACCTGGCTGCCAGATGGTTTATCGCCTTGAGAGCGAGGTAAGTACGGTTTCTCGATTGCGCCTGAGTTCCAATGAGGTTGAAATCTTTGTCCCAGCGCATCCCTAAATTCAGGGTCAGATTCCTTCGAACCTTCCAGTCGTCCTGGAAATAAACGCCAAACATCTTCGCCCCACCGGGGAGATTAAAGTAGGGATCGCCAATCGCGATTGTCATGCCGCCCACAGCTCCACGCGTGGAGAATCCCTGCGGATACAGGGCCGCGTTTGTGGTGATGACGCTGGGAAGAGCGTTGAAGTCGATTTCCAGGGTCGGATTGAATTCAAAGAATCCGCCGAGCTTTGGTTCCCAAAGGTAGTCGAAGCCGGTCCTGAAGGTGTGCTTGCCACGAAGGATGGAGAGATCATCTTTGAATTGATATTTAGCCTGATAAGACTGTTGCGGCACGTTAACATTCGTGCCGAAGCTAATGCCCGTTGGGAAAGAAAAGAAAGGCACCTTGTTGTCGGTATCGATCAGATTGTTCCAGTAGGAATATCCGACGGTAGCCGCATTGATCACGGTGCTGCTGAATGCGGAGTTGAGCGTGAGATTTCCCAGCAGCAATCTGTTCTTCGTAAAATTCCCTTCACTCAGGTCATTTCGTTGTCCAGACTGATCATTCAACCCGATATTCTTTTGATCGTTGAAACTGGCGAAGATGTTGTGCTTCGAATTGAAGGTGTGATCGATGCGCGCATTCATACGTCGATCATTGTAAGGCGTCGGCAGAACAGCCGCCGGGTTAGCTCCCAAGCCCCTGACCAGATTCAACTCAGTCAGCGCGTCGGAAGCGACCGGAATTGACGTGGCCTCATTCTGCTTTTCGTATGCGATGAAGAAGAAAGTGTGATGATTATCGTTATAGCTGCGGCCGCCTTCGCCAAAACGCGGGGTGTAAAGCGGCCCGCCAATGGAACCGCCCCACTGTTTGCGATTAAAGGGAGGCTTCGTCTTAATGGCCGTGTTGCTTGGTGAAACTTCGCTCGCATTCAACTTCCGGTCGCGCAGGAAGTAGAAGACCGACCCGTGGAAATCGCTGGCGCCCGACTTGGTAACCACATTTACAGCAGCGCCTTCGCTGCGTCCATTGACGGCGGAGAAGCGTTGCGTGCTGATAATGAACTCCTGAATCGCTTCCAGCGGAAACTGCATTACGGGCCCGCCGACCGTATTGTCCTTGTTGTCGATGCCATTCACCGTAACGTTCACGTTGCGACCACTCGAGCCATTAACCGCAAAGACGGAAATGCGGCGCTTCGTCGGGTCATATGAGTCGACGGGTTTTACGCCCGGCGCCAGATAGGCCAGATTGCCTAAGTCGCGCCCGTTGAGCGGCAGATCCTGGACCTGGCGCGGCGTGATGTTCGTGCTGATGTCAGTTTTTTCTGTATTAACCAACTCCGTTTCTTCAGTGACAGTGACGCTGGCGGTTTGAACGCCTGGATTCATCGAGAAGTTGAGTCGGTTCGTCTGACCAATCAGCAGTTCGACGTTGTCTGAAGTGACCTCGCCGAAGCCACTGGCGCTTACCTTGACCGCATAACGTCCCGCAGGCAGGAAGTCGAGTTTGTATTCACCGTCATCGTTCGTAACGGCGGTGCGCTCTGTGCCGGTCGCTTTGCTGGTGACGGTTACCGTCGCACCCCGGATTACGTCTCCCTTCGCATCGGTGATCGTTCCCCCAATCGCACCAGTAGTGTTGCCCTGGCCGAAGACGCAAGTGCATCCCAACAATAGGACAAAAACGAGGAGCGAAAAGTTTCTCGCAATCTTCCCCGGATCTGAAGTGAAATTTGTCGTGGTCATGGTAAGCCTCCTAAGAATTGGTTTTCGCCTGATAAGCACCGGGCGTTCGAAGCTCTGACACAACAACTGCGTCAGCGACAGCTTCAATTTTTCTCTGGTAATTCGGGTAAAACGATCGGTCGGAAAACTGGCGGGCCCTTGTGCGAGATAGAAACAGTGCCCCGTCGCGTTGTCGCCGCCAGTCGAAGAACGTTTCAGACGGGCGCATGCTACTCTTTCTGCAAAAACCTCGCAATACCTTTTTGGCAATCTTCGGTTAGCCGAGCAATCACGTTCACATCGACTCCGGTTTCCAGCGCATCGCTAAACGACATACCATCCATCTGGTAAAGCAGCTTCTTCGTTAGGGCGACCGCAGACTTGCTCAACTTCTCAAAACCGAGGACGTAGTTGCTCACATCGGTTTCAAAGCTTTCGTCTGGGAATACATGATTGACAAATCCCAGCTCCCTCGCTTCCTCGGCGCCGATCTCGGCGCCGCGAGTAATCAATTCGAAAGCGCGCTTCTCGGAAACGTTGCGGCGCAGAATTGCCGTCACGATTGCGGGAACGAACCCAAGCTTAACTTCCGGATAACCAAAGCGCGCATCCGTTGAGGCAAGTACAATGTCACACGCGCTTGCGAGACCGCAGCCACCCGCCAGAGCTTTCCCGCGTACAACGGCAACAACAGGCACTGGAATCTGTCGCAGCACCATGAAGAGTTCCATGAGCGATCGCGCGTCGTCGGTATTCTCAGCTACCGAGCCATCCGCGATTTTTTGCAGCGACGCGAGGTCAGCGCCGGAACAGAAATCTTTCCCCGCGCCCGAAATAACTACGACCCTAACCGCGGCATCACCACTCGCTTCCAACAAGGCTTTCTTGAGCGCAGCGATCAGCGCGTCGTTAAGCGCGTTTCTTTTCTCAGGCCGATTGAGCATCACGCGTGCGACCGAATCTTCCACCTGATAGATAATTGAATTGTCTTCGTC
>JANLYZ010000404.1:0-24714 GCA_031365905.1 Chloracidobacterium sp.
ACCGTCCTTATTGAGAAATTTTGTGTAATCGTTAAATGACTTTCCTGCGCTGGGTTTCGTCATTGCATCGTTTGCATCGATTCCCGTCAGGGCGCCGAGCAGGATTGCAGCGTCGCTGACGGTTCGTGCCATCGGTCCGGCAGTGTCCTGGTTATGGGAAATGGGAATGATGCCGGAGCGTCCGATGAGGCCGACAGTGGGCTTGATTCCCACGAGCGAGTTTGCCGATGACGGACAAACAACAGAACCATCTGTCTCAGAGCCGATAGCGGCGGCGCAGAGATTGGCCGCGGCGGATGCGCCCGAACCGGAACTCGATCCACAAGGATTACGATCCTGCACATAAGCGTTCTTGGTTTGACCGCCGCGCCCACTCCAGCCGCTGGTCGAATGGCTGGAACGAAAGTTTGCCCACTCGCTCAGGTTCGTCTTCCCAAGAATCACTGCGCCCGCTTCGCGCAGCTTCTTCGCAACGTAAGAATCCTGCGCCGGCCGCGAACCGACCAGCGCAAGCGAACCCGCAGTTGTCATCATGCGATCGGCCGTATCGATGTTGTCCTTAATTAGGATAGGGATTCCGTGCAGCGGCCCGCGCGCGCCCTTTTCCTTACGTTCGCGATCGAGCGCTTCCGCGATCGCTATCGCATCCGGGTTAACTTCGATCACGGAATTCAACTTGGGGCCGTTCTTGTCGATTTCGTCGATACGATCCAGATATTTCTTGACTAGCGAACGCGCGGTGTATTTGCCAGACTGCATACCGGCTTGCAGCTCCGTAATCGTTAGTTCTTCAAGCTCGAATTCTTTGGGACCTGCGGGCGCTGATTTGGCGGCGCCAGTCGCGGCAAGCAGCGATGCAGGTTTACTGATTGCGAGAGCGGCGCCGAGCGCGCTTGTTTCCAGGAACTGTCGTCGTTTCATTCATGGCCTCCGGTCGTCACAAGCTAGTGGTTCTTAGGGTTTCCTCTGTGCCACCTTTGTGTTCTCTGTGTCTCAGTGGTGGATAGTATCGTTCGCGAAGACCCACCACAGAGGCACCGGGAACACAGAGGTGGCACAGAGCTTGATGGCGTCAAGCCTGTTCAATTCGAATGACGGCCTACGAGCTTTTCGGAACATGGCTCATCAACGCCAGCAGATTGTTTTCTGAATCGCGAAACGCAGCTAACCACAGATCATAGGTTCCCATATCGGCGACAAAGCTGGGCGCTTCTTCAAAGTGTACACCGCGATCAGAAAGCGTCGCGTGAGCCTCGTGGATATCCGCGGTGTTGAAATAGATTATTGAACCGGGATGATCAAATTCCGGCTTCGCTGGCAGCGATAGCATTAGCCTGATGCCGTCGCAATCGAAGAAGGCTAAATTCGGCGGCACGCTGAAGAGGTGTTTCATGCCTAGCTTGTCACGATAGAAAGCGACAGCGCGATCGATGTCATGCGCGTTGAGCGCGATTTGCTCGATCGTTGAGAGACCGAATTCAGTCGTGGCCATCGGCGAGTTTTCTCCTTGCCCCGCAACAGTAGAAGTAACTTGGTCTGATCGGCCAAAGAATTTACTCAATACTTGCCTCCACGTCTACATTTCTCCTGCTCATAGTTATTTCCGCGTTCCAGCGACTAGCAAATTCCGGCTGCTTGCCCTACCGTTGTTCACTAAAGTTTAATGGGCAGGAATGAAGGCGGGAGCGGCTGCAGAGCGCTACGGAAGTAACAAATGACTACAGAAACTGTGAAAGAAACGGAGCTAGTAATGGAAACGACTCCGGCGGCGTTGCCGCTGGTTGCCGTCGTGGGCCAGCCGAATGTCGGTAAGTCTACGCTCTTTAATCGACTGATCGGCCAACGACGCTCGATTGTGGGTGACGAGCCCGGCATCACGCGCGATCGCATTTACGGCGAAGTGGAATGGGCGGGCAATCGTTTTTCGATCGTTGACACCGGCGGGATTATCCCTGACGACGACGCAGTGATTCCGGCGAATATTTTCAAGCAAGCGGGATTCGCGATTGATGATGCACAGGCGATCATCTGGGTCGTTGATGCGCGACTCGGTATGACTCCGCTGGATGAAGAGTTGGCGACGCTGCTGCGTGCGACCGGCAAGCGCGTCCTGGTGGCGGCGAACAAGGCGGAGAGGGCGCGCGTTGAAGCCGAGGCTGGCGAGTTTTATCGGTTTGGGTTTGAAGAAGTGTTTCCGGTGTCGGCGGAACAGGGGATTGGACTTGGTGATCTGCTTGATGCGCTGGTGAAGGATTTGAAATATGCGACTGCGGAGTCCGAAGCGGAGGCAGGCAAGATGCCTGCGCTCCCGGCAGAACGCGAACTGCGGCTGGCAATCATTGGTCGCCCCAACGTCGGCAAGTCGTCATTATTGAATCGGTTGATTGGCGAAGAGCGCGTGATCGTGTCGCCCGTCGCCGGCACCACGCGCGATTCAATCGATACGCTGCTAACGACTGCCGAACAGAAGTTTCGTCTCATCGACACCGCCGGAATTCGTCGCAGAGGCAAAACGGGTGAGATGGCCGAGAAACTTGCCGTCGTCATGGCGATGAAAAGCTTGGCGCGCGCAGACGTGGCGATCGTAGTTATCGACGCTGAAGAAGGACCGACTGCACTCGATGCGCACATCGCAGGCTATGCGCACGATGCCGGCTGTTCAATCATAATCGCCTGTAACAAGTGGGACGCGCTGAAGAATAAAGAGACGAGCACTTCGGCGCAGTTCGAACGCCAGGTGCGCGAGAAGATGAAGTTTCTGGATTGGGCGCCGGTGATCATGATTTCTGCTTTGAATGGTCAACGCGTCGAGAACCTGCTCGGGCTCGCGGTTCGCGCCAATGTAGAACGCAACCGGCGCATTGCCACGTCGCAACTAAATGCTTTTTTCGAGGCAGCGGTTTCGCAACCGCGTGGCGGCAGCGCGCCGGCGCCGGTCAAAGGCGGGCTCTCGCGGTTGCACGTTCAATACATGACGCAAGTCTCAGTACGCCCACCGACGTTTGTATTGTTTACCTCGGGTGGAAAATCCGGGCTGCACTTTTCTTACCTGCGCTACCTGCAAAATCGTCTGCGTGAGGAATTTGATTTCTTTGCGACGCCGCTACGAATTATTGAGAAGCACAAGACGAGAAAGAAAAGATGAGCCTGATCTTGAAATCTGGAATTTGAAATTTCAGACCAGGCGTAGTTGAGAATGCCTACCAAGCCTCCGATCACTTTCGAAGTAATCGCTCGCGATGGTGAAGCGCGCGCCGGCCTGTTGACCACGCGCGGCGGTGTGATCGAGACGCCGGTGTTCATGCCGGTCGGCACCGCCGGCACCGTCAAGGGTATGCGTTTCGAAGTTCTCGAAGACGAACTCGACGCCCGCATAATTCTCGGCAACACCTATCATCTGTGGCTGCGACCTGGCATTGATGTAATTCGACATTGCGGTGGACTGCATCGTTTCAACAGTTGGAACAGGGCGCTGCTTACGGATTCTGGCGGCTTTCAGGTTTGGAGCCTCGGCGCGCTGCGGAAGATTACGGAGGCGGGAACTCAGTTTCGTTCGCACCTCGACGGCAGTCTTCAATTCTTATCTCCGGAAGTTTCAATGGAAGTGCAAGCAGCGTTGGGTTCGGAGATTGTGATGGCGTTTGATGAATGCGCGGCCGGTGATGCGCCACCTGATGTTTCGCGGCAGAGTATGGAGTTGACCGCACGCTGGGCCGGCCGGTCGCGCGCGAAGTTTGAGAGTTTGCAAGCAGAGGCTTTGGATACTGGACGAACGGAGCCAACCTCAACAATTAGTGGCGCGCAGGCTTTGTTTGGAATTATTCAGGGCGGCGCGCATCTGGATCTACGACGCGAAAGCCTAACGCGAACCGCAGAGATTGGTTTTGACGGTTACGCTGTTGGCGGCCTGAGCGTTGGCGAAGAGAAAGAAGTGATGTGGCGCGTCGTTAGCGATCTTGGGCCGGCAATGCCCGCGGACCGGCCCCGGTATTTGATGGGAGTGGGCACGCCTGAAGATCTGATTGAAGCGGTGTCGCATGGAATTGATATGTTTGATTGCGTTCTGCCGACGAGAAACGGGAGAACGGGCCAGGCGTTCACGTCGTCCGGCAAGGTCAACGTAAAGAACGCGCAATGGGCTTCTGATACGAAACCGCTGGATGAGTCATGCGGTTGTTCGGTCTGTCAACGACACTCCCGAGCCTATCTCCGACATCTCCACCTCTCAGGCGAAATGCTGGGGAGCATACTGTTAACCCACCACAATTTGGCCTTCTTCCTTGACACTATGCGACGCGTGAGGCAATCTATTCGGTCTGGCGATTTCCCCAAATTTCGACGAGAGTTCACCGAGCGTCTGAACGCATACGAGCAAGACAAAGCGCTCAGCAATACTTAGGTGTGGGAGCAGGTTCGCGGAGTCGCGTTTGGAGTTTGAGTAAAGGCACAAATAATTTGACTACACTTCTACTAATGACATTTCAAGACGAACCGGTTTCAGCGTCATGCGGTAAAGGGAGGGTCTCATGGGCGCTGTAGTCCAGTTACTCCCGATCCTTTTAATCATCGGCGTTTTTTATATTCTGCTGATCCGGCCGCAACAGAAACGCCAGCAGGAATTGCAAGCGACGATTGCCCAACTGAAGGCCGGCGACCGGATCGTTACTACCGGCGGAATCATAGGGACAATTACAAACGTGCGCGATACGACTTTTCTAATTAGAAGCGCCGAAAAGTCGATACTCGAAATTTCCCGGTCAGCTGTGGCCGGTATTGAAGCGGAAGGGAAAGACTAGCGAACGCGCTTCAGACCTAGTTTACATTTCCTTGCAATGAAAAAGAAGAACCTCCTTCGGCGCACAATAATCATTCTCCTAATAACGCTGGCCGGCCTGTATACCGTCATCGGTCCACGCCATCGCCCGACTCGTCACGATTTTACCTGGTCTGGAATCAAAGCCACCTTGGCGACGAACATTCACCTGGGACTTGACCTCAAGGGTGGTTCGCATCTGGTGATGCGCGTCAAGACCGATGAGGTGCTCAAGAACCTGACGCTTGCCGATGCCGTCGCCATCGAGAAGGCGGTCAAAGACGACGGACTACCTTTGAAAGAAGTGAGACCGGAAACGACGCCGGGCAGCTATCGGATTACGCTAGAGACTACCGACCCATCGAAGCTCGCCGAATTAGAACAAGCGGCGAAGAAGAAGCTGGGAGCTGACCTTTTAATTTGGACCTCAAGCGTAAGCGGTAACACAATCGTTTGGACGTTGCCGGCCGCCGCGCAAGCCACTCTCGCCGAGCAGGCCACCGACCAGGCACAGAAAATAATAGAGAGCCGTTTGGACGCGGTTGGCGTTGCGGAGCCACTGGTTCAGCGACACGGGTCGCAGGCTTCCCATCAGATTCTGGTGCAGATGCCGGGCATACATGATCCGGAACGCGTCAAACTATTACTTAAGGCCGAGTCAAAGCTCGAGTTGGTTCACGTTGTGAGTCCTCCCCAGACTTCAGGGCCGGTCCTAACCTACAACACTGAAGAAGAGGCGAAAGGTTCACTGGGCGCCACAGTGCCGACAAATCGCCGCGTTCTGCCATATTCGGAGCATGATGAACCGACGACCGCCGGGAGCCAGGCGAATCCCGCTGCGCCGAAACAGAAAAAGTGGGTGGTGGTGGAATCGCCGGCCGTTGTTGACGGCAGCGAACTTCGTAGTGCGGCGGCAGTACAATCTCAAGGTGGCGGTGACACCTATTCAATTTCTTTCTCGCTGAAACCTATCGGGTCGCAAAAGTTTGGAGCCTGGACCGCCGCCAGTATCAACGAATACATGGGAGTCGTCCTAAATGACGAGGTCAAGTCGGTCGCCTACATCAAGTCGGCGATTTCCGATTCGGGAGAGATCTCAGGCCGGTTCACGAAACAGTCCGCAGACGACTTGGCTTTGACGCTGCGCTCCGGCGCATTGCCGGCGCCGATTGAGTACATGGAAGAACGAACCGTGGGAGCCAGCCTGGGCGACGATTCCATTCGTTCAGGCGTGCGCGCCTCCCTGGTAGGCTTGATTCTCGTCGTCCTCTTCATGCTTGTTTATTACCGCGGCTCCGGTGTGAATGCAGTGGTCGCATTGCTTTTGAACATGCTCTTGATGCTGGCTGGTTTAGTGCTCTTCCAAGCGACGCTTACGCTCCCGGGAATCGCAGGAATCATTCTGACAATCGGCATGGCGGTCGACTCCAATGTACTAATATTCGAGCGCATTCGAGAGGAATTGAGAACGGGCAAGACCATTCCGTCGGCGATCGAGCAGGGATTTGCGCGGGCTTTCGTAACGATTATCGATACCCACGTCACTACCACCATCTCGTCGTTGTTCTTGTTCTTGTTTGGGACTGGTCCACTTAAGGGTTTCGCCGTGACCCTGGTGCTGGGGCTGGCAATAAACCTTTTCTCGGCTGTCTATGTCTCGCGCACGATTTTCATGTGGGAGTTAAGTCGCAAGAAGAAGATGGAATCGCTGAGTATCTAGGGTTGGCGGCGAGTGGGCTGCTATCACAAGTCTCAAAGCGTTAACTGGTTAATATGATTCAAATTTTTAAAGACGTTAAGATTGATTGGCTGGCAAATCGCCGGGTGTTCATAGCTGTTTCAATCCTGCTGATGCTGGCCGGACTTAGCTCCGCAGTTTTTCGCCAATGGAAACATCCCCGCGGCACTGAAGCTTTTAATATGGGTGTTGATTTCAAAGGCGGAACTGTGATTACCGCGAAGTTCAAACAACGTCCGTCCCCTGAAGCTATTCGCGAGGCGCTGAGTAAAGTTGGGGGCAAGGACGCGATCATTCAGCCGGTCACTGATAAGACTGACACGGTACTCATAAAGCTTCCGCTTGAAGGCGCGGGCGCTGGGGAATCAAAAGAGCAACTTGATGCCGGGCGCGGGATGGTTCGAAACGGATTGAATAATTTCGGGCCTGAAGCACAACCGAACCTTGAGTTGACCACGGATCCAAATGCCGCCTACAAGATTGTCGGGACGGACGCCGTTGGCGCCGTGGCTGGGGCCCAACTGCGCAACAAAGCTATCGCAGTTACGCTGGCGGCCCTGGTAGGCATCCTGCTTTACATTGCGTTCCGGTTTGAGTGGACTTATGGTGCGGCGGCGGTGATAGCTGTGTTTCACGATGTGCTGGTCACGCTTGGTTTCTTTTCGATTTTTCAGTGGGAAGTAAGTTTGACGGTGATTGCGGCGCTGCTGACGCTGGTGGGCTTCTCGGTCAACGACACTATCGTCGTATTTGATCGCATTCGCGAAAACCGGCGGTTGCACCGGCGCGATTCCTTGTACAAAGTTACGAACGATTCGATCAACCAAACACTTTCGCGAACCATAATCACTTCCGGCCTGGTCTTTCTTTCTGTGCTGGCGATGGTGTTATTTGGCGGCGAAGTTTTGCGCGGCTTTTCACTAGCCCTGCTCATCGGCGTCACTTTTGGAACCTATTCGTCGGTGGCGATTGCCAGTCCGATCATGGTGTGGTGGGAACAGCGCTTGGAGGCTGCCAATCGCGCCTCCGTGACGGCGGGAAGTCGCCCGGATCCGAAGGCGCCCCGAGCGGCTGGTGGCCCAAAGCGTGAAGCGTTGGCAGGTGCGACCGCGAAGCGCTCGCGGGGTGCGGAACGAGCGTAGAGTTATCGCTTTTGGTCCAACTTTGAAAACCTGGTATTGATGGTCGCTGCGTCAAATTTGCGCTTGACTTTGCCGCGCGATGCGGCATAGACTGCTGCCGTTGCTGGCCAATTTAATACTCGATAGTCGACCCGCATTGTGGAAGCGAATGGTTGGTTGCGCGGCAGTCTGTTGAGGGGCCGGCGAGGTTTTTCCCCGCATAGCGGCTTTTCAATTTTGACTCGAAGTACTCAAGATCATTGAGCTGCAGCATTCCCCTTCATTTGTACGACTCAGGCGGAACAGTAGTATCGACGCTTTGAGCAATTAAATAGTATCGAAAGAATTCTGTAATCCTGATCCATTTGGCACCGGAATAGGGAGGACTAAAATGTTCGATAACCTTGTAGAGTCTGGCTCGCACAAACAGGATCTGTCGCGCAAGGGCTCATTTCTTTTAGGCACGGTCGCTATTTATGGCGTCATCGGTATCTCCCTGTTGGTGGCGGGCATTTTATATGCGCCGGCGTATCTCGATGCCCAGGATTTGGAATTGACCACATTGGTGGCGCCAGTGCCCGTGCCGCAACAGGCCCAACCGGACAAGCCCCAGGAAACCAAACCACAAAACAAAGATCAGAATGTCGACGTACGCAAGGCATTGATTGAGTCCGTTGCGGAGTCGCGCGTGGTGCCGAAGGAAGTTTCCGCCAAGGCCAGTGAGATTCCGCCGCGCAGACAAGGCGTTACAACAATGCTTGGCAATGAGTCATCGAACGCGGCTGCTCCAATCGCGGCTGGTCCGGGTACGGGATTAGGGACTGGCCCAGTTGGGCCGACCAAGGTGCTGAGCGATGAGCCGCCGCCGCCCCCGCCACCTAAGCCGACTCCACCAAGGGCTCCTATATCAGGTGGCGTGCTCAACGGCAAAGCTATCAGTTTGCCGCATCCTTCTTATCCACCGATAGCGAAGCAGGCGCATGCCTCAGGAACCGTGGTTGTTCAGGTTACGATCGATGAAAACGGCAACGTGATCTCAGCCCACGCAGTATCTGGGCATCCACTACTGCAAGCAGTCGCAGTCGCAGCCGCGCGCGGGGCGAGATTCTCGCCGACTAAGTTATCAGGGCAGCCAGTAAAGGTGACAGGCGTCATCACATACAATTTCGTGGCTCAATAAACCGTAGAGGTTCAGCGCCGTGCGAGCCTCAGCGGGCTCATTCTGCGGGTTCCCTGCGAGCTATTCAATGTAAGAAAAACCTTTTGGAGGGTTTACCGTGACAATTCTAACCAGTCTTCTAGGAACAAAAGCGTTTGGCTTAATGGTCTACATGTGGCAGGCAGCGGAAGCAGCCAGTCCTACGCCCACTCCGGGAGTGAACCACTTCTCTCCCATGCAAATGATTAAGAGTATGGGCGCCGTCGCTATTTGCGTCGTCATTGTTCTTTTGATCATGTCAGTTTATTCAATTGCCATCATGGTCGAACGCTACTTGACGTATACGGCCGCGAAGAAGCAGTCGCGTGAGTTTGCGCCACGCGTTGCTCAGGCACTGAAGAATGATCGAATCGAAGAAGCCATCAACATCAGCGACAAGCACCGCAAGTCGCACCTGGCGATGGTCGTAAGCAGTGGCCTACAGGAGTTTCGCGCGCATGAGGGCGCGTCTGATATCTCAGGCGACGAGATCGAAGCCTCGAAGCGTGCTTTGCAACGGGCTATTGCCATCAAGACCGCTGAGTTCAAGCGCGGCCTGTCCGGGCTGGCTACCATTGGCTCAACGGCTCCCTTCGTGGGACTATTCGGTACCGTGTTCGGAATCATTAACGCCTTCAGCGCGATGGGCGACGCTGGTCAGGCGGGTATCGGCGCGGTAGCGAGCGGCATCTCCGAGGCGTTGTTTACTACGGCGCTTGGCTTGCTCGTGGCGGTTCCCGCGGTGTGGTTGTTTAACTACTTTACCGGTAAGGTCGATGGCTTCATTGTCGAGATGGACAACTCGGCGTCGGAGCTGGTTGACTACTTTATCAAGAACCGCACGAAGCAGTTGAAACCATAGGAATGGGCCGAGTTCGGTAGTGGCGGGACGCTTTAGTGTCTCGCCACAGTCTCGCGTCTGGCGTTTTGGTGCTTGGAAAAGGAGTATTGTTATGGGAATGGCATCCGGCGGCGGTGGTGGCCTAAACTCTGAGATTAATGTCACGCCGATGGTCGACATCATGCTGGTGTTGCTCATCATCTTCATGGTCGTAACGCCCATGTTGCAGCACGGCGTCACGGTAAACCTGCCCAAAGACCTTAATAACCCCGAAGAAGATCAGCGAATCATCAAGGATAATTCCATTGTGATTGCCATCCCCAATGACAAGGAGTATTACCTTGGTAAGGACAAGGTCCCGATCGAGAAGATCAAAGAGAAAGTTGAAAAGATGTTGGGGAACATTAAAAAGGAAGAGGACAAGGTCGTCTACATCAAGAGCGGCGTAGGCGTGAGCTATGGAGAGGTAGTCAACATCATCAACGAAGTCCGGTCGCTAGGGGTGGATAAGATAGGGCTCGTGGCAGACAAGAAAAAGGGCGGGGAAGCCGCGCCGCCCGCTAAGCCGGCCTAAGTCTGATTCTAATGACCCTGGTTGGGGTTTCTCTAATAAGGAGTAAGCTGATGGAACTGGGAAGTGCAACAAAAGGTAAAGCGTCGAAGGCGGTTCCGTACATCAATGTGACCCCCCTCATCGACGTGCTGCTGGTAATGCTCATCATCTTCATGGTGATCACGCCGCTTAAGCCCAGCCGCTTCGAGGCTGACATCCCAACGCAGAGAGATCCCAACGAGGATTTGAGCCATTTGCAACCCAACCCTTTGACACTGGTCGTTTCGATTTCTACTGACCTTCAGCTGAAGCTCAATCAGGACAATATCGGCTCTGTTAACGACACCGCTCCCTTGAGCCAGAAGCTGCTGCAATTGTTCCGTCAAAGGGCCGACACGCGTGCCTACAGGACTGGAATGGAAACACGAACCGATTTACCCGAGAGCCAGCGAATAGAGAAGACGGTTTTCGTAAAGGCTCCCCGATCAGTTAAATATGGGGACGTTGTTAAGGTGATCGATGCGCTGAAAGGCGCTGGTGCCACGCCTGTGGGACTTCAGGTAGACGATCTGCCTAATTAGAATGGTCTGGTCGTCAGACGAAACAACGCAAGAGTTATCCAGCCCCAGTTGGTGTTGGGCCCAATCACTTAAAATGGAGCCATTGATAAATGAAACTCTCTCAAACTAGAGTCGTCATACTGTTGGCGATTCTTGTTGTATCGACCTCGGGTTGTAGTCTGGTTAATCGCATCCGGGCAAAAAACCAACTGAATGAGGCGGCTCGCGCTTATCACGATGGGCATTTTGAAGAAGCCGAGCAGTATTCAAGAAAGGCCCTCGAACTTGATCCCGACAGCAAGACTGCACCGCTGTTCATTGCTCGCACCATTCACGCGCAATACAAGCCCGGTGTTCAGGCTCCCGAAAACCTTGCGAAAGCAAACGACGCAATCCAGGCATACCAACTTGTCCTCCAACGAAATCCCAAGAGCGATGAGGCGTTTAAGGCTATCGCTTACCTATACGAAGCCCTCAAGGACGGAGACAAGTTGCGCTCGTGGATTTCCTCTCGAGCTAATGATGCCAGCGCAGAGCCCGAGAAACGCGCTGAGGCTTATATCCTTTTGGCCAGCAAGGACTG
Source organism: Chloracidobacterium sp. (assembly GCA_031365905.1). GTDB lineage: Bacteria > Acidobacteriota > Blastocatellia > Pyrinomonadales > Pyrinomonadaceae > PSRF01. The sequence goes on from JANLYZ010000404.1 coordinate 11,408, forward strand.
GGATTGCTCTTTCAAAATAACTGAACTCCCGAGCAACTCCACTAAGGTGGTGGGGGCAGGCAACAAGGTCACCATAACCTACAAGAAGCCGCAGAATCAAAAAGATTTTGACACTGCACAGGCATGCCTCAAGCGCGGCCTCGAGGAGATCGAGAACGCAATCAAGCTTGATCCCAATAGCGAGCCTGCCTGGGCCTACAAGACCAACTTACTCATCGAAGCCGTTCGCCTGGCCGAGATGGACGGCAAGACCGATCAGAAGGCTCAACTGGAAAAGCAGCGCGAAGAGGCGCAAAATCGCACCACTGAACTCAGTAAAATAAACCAGAAAAAGAAGCTGGACGCTGAAGCTAAGAAAGCAGCCTCGCCTCCGAAATCTTAAACGCGTCGCTTTGCTGACACTGATTCCACCGGGTGATGCCCGACTTTCGAGTCGGGCATCACCTTTTTGTTATACTCAAGCTCGAACGCTTCCCCGGGCAAGACCGCAAACAGATGATCCGTATCGAAGAAATTGTCGAGAACGTTTCGCGTAACCATCCGCAGGCGAATCTTGATCTATTGCGCCGCGCTTACCTTTTCTCCGCCCGGGAACACAAGGGGCAGAAGCGCGCCTCCGGCGAGTCGTACCTGGTTCACCCACTCGAGGTGGCCAACATCCTTGCCAACATGAAACTCGATGAGGTGTCGGTAGCCACCGGCTTGCTTCACGACGTGGTCGAAGACACACTCGTCGATCTTGATACCATTCGCGAATACTTCGGCGAAGAGATTGCTCACCTGGTTGACGGCCTCACCAAGATTGCGCAAATCAGCAACATCTCTCGCGAGGAGCAGCAGGCGGAAAACGTCCGCAAGATGCTGCTCGCGATGGTTGACGATGTTCGTATCGTGCTCATCAAGTTGGCTGATCGGCTTCACAACATGCGTACGCTGCAATATCTCAATCCCGAAAAGCGAAAACGTATTGCCGAAGAGACCATGGAAATCTTCGCGCCAATCGCGCACCGCCTCGGAATGGGTAAACTCCGCGGCGAGCTTGAAGACCTGTCATTTCGTCATCTCCATCCGGAAGACTACCGGGAGTTGGCGGAGCAACTGGAAAAGCGCCGCGCGGAAAATGAAGCCTTTCTCGGCGGCGTCACAGAACGAATTGAAGCGAAGATGAAGGAAGCCGAAGTTCCGTTCGTGCGGGTTGAAGGACGCGTGAAGCGCTTGTACTCCATTTGGAAAAAACTGAAGAGTCAGAAGATCGAGTTGGATCAGGTTTACGATTTGGTCGCCGCCCGCGTGATAACGCCCAACGAAGTGCGGCATTGCTATGCGGCCTTAGGCGTTATTCATAACACCTGGCGTCCGGTGCCCGGACGTATCAAGGATTGGATCGCGACGCCGCGCGACAATCTCTACCAGTCGCTTCACACCTCCGTAATCGGCGCTGACGCGCAATCGTTTGAAGTACAGATTCGCACCGAGGAGATGCATCAGATCGCCGAGGAAGGCGTCGCCGCACACTGGAAATACAAAGAAGGGAAACGCGGCGCGCGCGATGACGACAATGCCTTCCAGGCTTTGCGCTCGCTCGTGGAGTGGACGCAGGAGGTCAAAGACTCGCGCGACTTTCTCGATTCGTTGAAGCTCGATCTCTATCCCAAAGATGTTTACGCCTTCACCCCGATGGGTAAAGTCATTCAACTCCCGCGGGGCGCGACGCCGGTAGACTTTGCTTTCATGATCCACTCCGAAGTGGGAAACACCTGCACCGGCGCGCGCGTCAATGGCCGCATTGTGCCTTTGCGCACGCAAATCCAAAACGGCGACGTGGTTGAGATCCTGACGACATCAAATTCCCACCCTTCGCGCGATTGGCTCAACTTCATTGTCACTGGCCGCGCCCGTAATCGCGTGCGCCACTGGGTAGCCGAGCAGCAACGCGCCGAGTCGATTGACATCGGCCGTAAACTGTTCGAGAAAGAGGCGACGCGGTTCCAACTGTCAGCGAAAAAACTCTTCGGTGATAGCGACAAAGAGATGAAGCGCGTCGCCGGCGAATACGGTTATGGACGCGTTGAAGATCTACTGGCCGGCATCGGCTACGGGAAACTGATCCCGCGCAATGTAATCGCGAAGTACCTGGGCGCCGAGCAGTTTGAGCAACTCGATAAACAGAAAGAGTCGCGGTTGCGCAGCGGCGTGCGTGCCGTCAAGCGTCTCATTCGGCTCGGGGACGACTCAATTGTGGTGCGCGGCGTTGACGACCTGATGGTGATTCGCGCGCGCTGTTGCAATCCGTTGCATGGCGAAGAGATCGTTGGCTACGTCACGCGGGGCAAGGGCGTCGCGGTTCATGAGAAGCGCTGCAAGAACGTCGCCTCGTTAATGATCAATCGCGAGCGGATAGTTGAAGTTGAATGGGCCGGTCGACCCGATAAGACAGCGTACGCCGTCAAACTGCTGGCGGTGACTGAGAACCGCACCGGCATGATAGCCGGGATCACTGGCGCGATCTCCGATTTGAAGACCGGCATTCGCGACGCGCGAGCCTCCGTCGCTTCAGACGAAAAAGGACATGTAGAAGTGACGGTTGAAGTTTTCGACGTCAAGCACCTTGATAAGGTAATCAACTCGATAAAAGGCGTCCCCGGCGTTTTGGATGTTGAGCGTATGCAGGGCGCAGTGTAAATGCGCGTTTCCCGCCACTTTGGCCTTCTCCAACGGTTTCTGTTAGAATCCCGCCTTTGTTTGCAACGCTAAAAATGGGGCAGTCGAAACTGTGAAGAGGATCATCCAAACCGAGCACGCTCCTGGCGCGATCGGACCGTATTCGCAAGCCGTCAAGGCTAACGGGTTGATCTTCGCTTCCGGTCAGATACCAATTGATCCGCGAACCGGGCAATTTGTGGCGGGCGGAATAGCAGAGCAAACCGAACAGGTTCTTAAGAACCTGGCTGCGGTATTGGAAGCAGGCGGGAGCGGGTTGGATCGCATCGTAAAGACCACCGTGTTTTTGGCTGACATGGAGGAGTTCGCGGCGATGAACGAAGTCTACGGCAGGTTTTTCACGGAAGCCCCGCCGGCTCGCGCCACTGTTGAGGCTGCCCGTTTGCCGCGGGACGCGCGGGTCGAGATCGAGGCAATTGCTTTAGCGTCTTGAGCGGCGAGCATTAAGAAACCGGCGCGCGGGTTTGCAAACCCGGCACCGGTCGTTTAGCGGCAGAAACAAGATTTACGCGGCTTTAGCGATCTTTCCAGCTTTTATGCAACTGGTGCAAACTTTCATTCGTTGAGCGCCGCCCTTTGGTTGTTGCACGCGAATGGATTGCAGGTTCGGATTAAACCGCCGCGGCGTTCGATTGTTTGCGTGTGACACGTTATTCCCGAATTGGGGCCCCTTACCGCAGACTTCGCAACGTTTAGCCATAATTTTTATGATACCTCCAAAGCTTTTGATTGCCGCAGGCTCCACAGGATTGATTAAGCGGCAATAATTGAAACGCAATTTATAACAAACGGTTTTCCCCATCGTCAAGCAGGCACGGCCGGGACTAACCCGTAGCAATTTTCTAAAGGAGCAAGAATCCAAAGTGCAAAGAACGGTAAAACAAACTATTACAGCCGCGTTTCTGGCGGCGACTCTTCTCTCCCTCGGCGCATGCAGCAACAGCGGAGGCGGCGATAGTCAGGACAACACGGTCGCGGCCACGGTCAATGGCAAGAACGTCCTGCTTAAAGAGGTCGAGCAAGGCGTTAGTTCGCAGTCGCAAGGCAAGCAGTCTCAGCTTTCACAACTTGAGCTGGCCCAGGCCCGCCTGCAGGTGCTCGGTAGTTTGATCCAGCGGGAAGTGCTTTTTCAACGTGCCGAGCGGGAAAAGTTATTGCCCACCGAAGATGAGATCACGGCATTCATTAACCAGCAAAAGCAACAGTCTGGCATGACGGACGATGACTTCAAGAAGAGCCTCGCCGCACAGAGTATGACGGAGGAAACCTACCGCGAAGAAACCCGAAAGAACGTGGCGATTCAGAAGCTTCAGGACAAGTACAACTCCAAGATCACCATTAACGATAAAGAGGTCGAAGATTTTTACAATGGTAATCGTGAAAGATTTGTCAGTTCTCGCGGTGTTGCCTTGGCGATGATCATGGTCGATCCCGCTGATAGCAGCAGCCAGGGCATCACGCAGGGCGATGCAAAGAGCGACGCGGAAGCCAAGTTGAAGATTGACAATATCAATCAACAACTCAAGGGCGGTGCTGACTTTGCAACCGTGGCAAGAGCCAAGAGCGAGGACGTCAACAGTATTCCGCACGGTGGTGATATCGGCTTCGCCAGTGAAGACGATCTAAAGCAGAACGGATTTCCGGCTGACTTGATCGGCAAATTCTTTACCATGCAGCCCGGTGATAAGACCGAACCTGTGCGCTTCGCAAACGGAAAATGGTACATCTTTAAGCTTGAGGAGAAACGCCTACAAACTGAGAATCTCACGCTTGAGAGTCCTAATGTGCGACAGCAAATCACTCAAGCACTGACAAAACAGCGGTCCGACATTCTCAACGCCGCGCTGCTTGAGGTAGCAATGAACGAGGCGAAGATTGTCAACAACATGGCGAACACGATGCTCAACAATCCGAGCAACCTGGGTTTGCGACCCGCGTCGCCGGGTACCAGCGCATCGCCCGTCTCCAGTGCGACTCCGCAGTCAACCGCTCCGGCAACGATAGCTTCGCCGGCTGCGGCGGCAGCGAGTCCGAAGGCGAGCGCTTCCAAGAAGCCTTAAGGTTGCTTAACAGATATGCGCGGGTGCAGGAGGCTTCATCGACTCCGCACCCGCTTTTTTTGGGTAGGACAGGCATTCCTGCCGCTCTAAATTTTGGCTAGGGACAGACCAGAATGTCTGTCCCACACGCAAATGTTGTTTCGTCTTTCAGAAGTTTACAAATCTTATGGTACGCAGGATGTCTTGCGCGGCGTATCGCTACAGATAAATCCCGGTGAACACGTTGGACTCGTTGGCCGCAACGGCTCCGGCAAGACGACGATTTTCCGCCTGATCAATAACGAAGAGCCGCCCGATCGCGGCGACGTCATACGCGCGCGCGGCACGCGGCTCGGGATGCTCGCGCAACACATCCACTTTGAATCTGGTTCCACTGTTCACGAGTCGGCACTTGCGGCATTTGGTCATCTCCAGCAGATTGAGCACGAGATGCACGAACTCGAGCATCGCATGGGCGAGGCGCCTGACGATCTCGACAAAGTCCTTGAACGCTACAGCGATTTGCAGCATCAGTTTGAGCGCGAAGGCGGCTTTGAATACACCGCGAAGGCCGAATCAATTCTGCAAGGCCTGGGTTTTGATCGCGCGGCGTGGTCGCTCGAAACTGAAAAACTTTCCGGCGGTCAACAGAATCGACTCGGCCTCGTTCGTCTGCTGCTCGCCGAGCCCGATGTCCTCTTGTTGGATGAACCTACCAATCACCTCGACGTGACAGGAGTCGAGTGGCTCGAAGAGTTTCTGCAAGACTACCCATCCGCTTACGTAATCATCAGCCACGATCGCTACTTTCTTGATCGCGCGTGCAAACGGATCATCGAGCTCGAGAATGGACGCGCCGCCAGCTACACCGGCAACTATTCCGACTACCTGGTCGAACGTGAAGAGCGACGCGAAGCACAGCAGCGCGCTTACGACAATCAGCGGCAGATGATCGCGAAGACAGAGGAGTTTATCCGCCGCAATCTAGCCGGACAGAAAACGAAGCAAGCGAAGTCGCGCCGCACGATGCTGGCAAAGCTCGAGCGCGTCGACGCAGTCCGGCCCGATCAGTCTTCCGGCGATTTTCGTCTGCGCTCAATCGAACGCGCCGGAAACCACGTGCTGACGGTCGATCAGACTACGATCGGTTATCCGGACAAAGTCCTCGCGCTTGATATTTCATTTGTCTTAAGGCGGGCTGAATGTCTCGGCATCATCGGCCCCAACGGCGCCGGCAAAACAACTTTCCTCAAGACAATTCTGAAGCAGATTCCCTCGCTCGCCGGCGAAATTCGTTGGGGCACGAAGGTTGAAGTCGGTTACTACGCGCAGCAACTCGACGACCTCGACGACCGAAACGAAATCATCATGGAGCTCAGGAGAGTTGCTTTACCGGGAGCAACTGCCGGCGAGCTGCGTTCCTTTCTCGCCAAATTTCTTTTTCGTGGTGACGATGTTTACAAGCACGTACGCGATTTGTCGGGCGGAGAGAAGGGAAGACTGGCGCTTGCTAAGTTGATCTACTCGCGCGTCAACGTGCTGGTACTCGATGAGCCGACCAACCATCTCGACATACCATCACGCGAGGCGCTCGAAGAAGCGCTCGATGCTTACGAAGGAACGATTCTGACTATCAGCCACGATCGCTACTTCCTCGATCGCGTAGCCACGCAAATTCTCGCGCTCGATGGCGAAGGAACCGCTGAACATTACGACGGCGACTACACCGAGTATCACGATTGGAAAGCAGCGAAAGCGAGCGGGGCCAGAGCCCCATCAGCGTCCGCAGAAGCCCGCTTGGAAGAAACAGCGCGTCTCGGAGAAAGCAATACGTCGAAAAACGGCAAGCAGGCGTCAGCACCAACCGGTGGCTCGCGGCGAAACAAGATAGCAGCAGGCGACTCAAAGCGAATCAAAGTAATCAAGAAGCCGCGCGATGCGGGAACCATCGAGCAGGAGATTTCCGAATCCGAACGGCGCTTAAAGGACTTGTCGGAAAAAATGTCGGAGCCGGAAGTCGCGCGCGACATCACCAGGCTCGTTGCGGTGAATGACGAGTACAAGGAAGCCGAGATGCGTCTCGCGGAGCTCTACGCGGAATGGGAACGGGCTGAGGCGTCGCGAGTTCCTCACCGTCGTTGACGGACACTTCGATTCATCGCGCTGATGTGCGTTAGCGTTGAGTTTGAGTGGGTCTGAGTCGGCGAGGTCGCCTTCGCGCTTACGAAGTGACGCACTAGGTTTCGCGTTCTTCTGATGACAGCCGAGACCAGCGCGGTTGACACTTCAATCAGGCGTTTGTTACTTTCGCTCGTCTTTCGTTGTTTGGGAAAATTGATCGATTTTAGGCGCGTAGCTCAGGGGTAGAGCACTACCTTGACACGGTAGGGGTCTGGGGTTCAAATCCCCACGCGCCTACCAATCCTTTCAATAACTTAGGGAGTACGCAGCCGTTATCCGTTGCTCCAAGACGCTCCACTAATCATTGCCTGTTCCCGCCTCATTTTCCTACCAGGTGGCCCAACTGGATAGCCACCGCGAGATTGCCAATGAAGGCTTCAGGTTGTGCCCGGTAAGTCCACGAGCTTTTGTGCTTCGTTCACAGTATCCATGAACGAACCGCCGCCCTCCATATCCAGCATTTTCACGACATCCGCCAAGTCGGCGTACTGCACGGCTGCTTGGGATGCTTTGTTACTTTCCATCATCCTGGGTGAGCTGTGATATTCCACTGCCCAGCCCTCAGATAGGCCGCCATGGCTCGAATTCGCCGCTCTTGAAACAGGAACGATTCGCAGATACGCGAAACCCTTCAGACGCGCCACTCGCCGATTCATGACGTGGTCCAGGACGAGACCAGTCAAGTCAACTTCTGGAAATGCCCGGATGTAAGCGCTGCGGTAGGCGGTGTAGTCGACATGGACCCATACCTGCCGGGGATAATGGAGAATCGCCGCGCACGGGTGCGCCCATATGGCCAGACGGTCGTCCGGTTCATCCGGCTCGTACGATTCGATAAGCAATGCTCTATTCGGCGATCGCAAAGATAACGGCTCGAGTATTTTGCCGACGTAGGTCTCAATGGCTTGAGTGTCACGCGCGGCGACGGGTATGTACAAGCACGGCAACAATCCCGAACTCCGCGGAATTCCAACTGCATGTCGGTCAATGGGTCGGAGGGTCATGGTATGCCAGCATCCCAGTGGTCCAACTATCCATGGATGATCCTAACACTGCCTGAAATTTTGAGCACCTGGAGTTCATGCTGAGTCTAGTGTAAGAAGATTAACCGTGGATAGTCAGTTTGCTCCTGGTTCCGACTTAGAGCAAACAGTAGCCACAGACTGGCTCAAACTGTCGAAGTCGATCCTTGGATCTACAAAAGAATTATCAAGTCAGAAGCCAACCACTACCGTTAGAACTAGATCGTTCTGCTCACAAATCTACATCTCCTTTGGATCTTTAAGCAGCATAGGCAACAACAGGGAACTGTGCGATAAGCACGCGTCGAAGAGAACCTCAAAAGGAGCCGGCGTGGCGCGTATTAATGTCTTGGTGGTAAGGACGTCGCGGGACGTGAAAGCGGAAGGCATCGCCGAGTCCGTGGCGGCCCGCCCTGACATGACTCTAATCCAGAGTAGCACGGAGTACCAAAGTCGCTGCGTAACGGTCGAAGAAGTAGACGCCATCCTTGAGTCCATCGATCCCGACGCTCCCTGTGCGTTGGTACTGGTGGGCCGTTCCAGTAAGACAAATGATCTGGCGCAACGCTGGCTTGCAGAGCGCAATGAGCTCGTGGTGCTTCATGTAGACTTGATCGATGACGTAGTACAGATCGGGTTGCGCAACCCTGGCATGGACTCATTGCTGACCGCACTTCGTGACTTGGTCGAAGGTGTTGGCACCCAAAAGCGCGAACGAGTTGCGCACATCCAGCTTCTACCGGTGAAGTCGTTGCCTCTAGCGGACGCTGGACCTTTCGAGAGGTTGACCGAACGTGCCTTGTTGGAGGCTTCCGTCAGGTGGGTCCACACGCTACTGCGAAATTCGGTCAACGAGGCTTCAAACGAAGTGAATGGCCTCTCGGTAAGTCGCGAAGCGCTTTTGGAATCGCTCGATGCGTCGCCCGAACAAAATCTTAACAACCAGCAAAGCGAACTGTCCGACGCGGAAGCCGCACTCGACGCTGCGCTCGCGACCGCAGACAGCAGCGCCGAGCCATTAGCGGTTGCAGCGCATGTGTTTGGGCTTGGGCCAGTCGGGTACCGCATGATGATTCTGACGCTTTCACCCGAGCTGGACCTGCGCTACCAGCGCTGCGTGGGATTCCTGCTCGACGAAATAAGCCGTCGCGTCGGCACCATTGGTTTGTACAACAGTTTGCTCGGCATAACGGCATGGGAACGAGCCGATCTAATTCACGGTGGGGCATTCGCGCACTGGCTCGTCTTTGAGGGAACCGCGAGCCGACCGGCGGCTGCGGATGAGCCGTTAAGACTCGATCCGTTTCTTGCACAGTGGCTGCTCGGTGACCAGATGGCACTGGAAAGCGATCCGCGAGTGCGGCGCTTTTTGCGGTCAGAGGCCTGGGCCGGAGCCAGTCTCTTGCAGCAACCGGATGACGTCGCTAAGGCAACGCAATTAATTGAGAAGCTGCAAAGCGCGAGCGGGCCGCGATGGGTCTTGCTTGACGGCGACGATTCGCCGGCGTGGCGGGCGCTGCTAGAACTCGGTGCGCTCACTAACAATGCCAAGCTGATTCGCGTCGTTGCGACCCGCCTGGCAAACGTTGATGTCATCGAACTTGAAGAGAGTGCTCGGCGCATCGGGCGCATGGCACGGCTGGCGGGCGATCCACTCGTTATTGATCTTACCAATGCCGGTGGTACCGAGGCAGAGGCTGACTCGTTGTGTCAGTTTTTTGCAATGTTGGACACCACCGGGTGTAAACCTGCAGTCATTTGCCGCGATGAAGCGCGCGCCGCCCAACTTCTCGGCAATGTTCCCTACGAGTTGGAGGGTCAGCCAGCTCTGACACTAGCTGCACGCGTCGCGGCAATGCGGGTAGCGGCAACGGCGGCTGGCGCCTACCTTCCAAGCGGGTTGGCCGAGGCGCTGGTCAATCAGTTTCCATTAGACATCGATCGTTTGGAACATGCGACGCGCCTGGCCGACAGCCGCCCTCAGCAGTACCTCACCAATGACCCTTCGTTGTCGCGCTTTACCACTGCGTGCAAAGAGTTGGCATCAGAAGGCGTCTCTCACCTCGTCGACCGAATTGAACCAATTTTCGATCTCGACCAGGTGGTGCTACCGCCTGATCGCAAGCAACAACTGAACGAGATTGTCGACAACGTTCGTCTGGCGCCGCGCGTCCTCGACGACTGGAAATTTCGTGCTCAGCTTCCTTATGGACGTGGCGTCTCTGCGCTCTTTTTTGGTTCCAGTGGAACGGGCAAGACGATGGCAGCCATGGGAGTGGCGCGCAGTCTCGGTGTTCAAATTCTGCGCCTCGATCTTTCTCGAGTCGTTAGCAAATACATCGGCGACACCGAGAAGAACATCGATCGCGTGTTCACCGATGCGCAGAAATCGGGCGCGGCAATTCTCATCGACGAAGCCGACGCATTGTTCGGCAAACGCAGCGAGGTCAAGGATGCACACGATCGTTACGCAAACATCGAGGTCGCCTACCTGCTGCAGCGGATGGAGGCTTATGACGGACTCGCGATCCTCACCACGAATCTAAGGAAAAACCTCGATCCTGCTTTCATGCGCCGCTTGCGCTTCGCCGTGGAATTTCCGCGGCCGGACATGGAGGCGCGTGAGAAAATTTGGCGTCAATGCCTTCCCGAAGAATCGCACGCGCTCGGCGACGGAGATTTCCGTCAACTTGCGCGCCGGCTCGACCTCACCGGTGGACAGATCCGACAGATTACACTGCGCGGCGCGTTCATCGCGGCAGCAGCCGACAGGCAAATTAGCCTGGAGCACATTGCGCAAGCCACGCGTGGAGAGTTTGCCAAGCTCGGCATGCCGCCGATCGAGATCGATTTAAATCGGACAAGGAGGGCTGCGTGAGCGCTGACGCGATGATCGATGTGAGTAACGCGTTCAAGAAGCGTCTGGAGACCGCGCTTGTCACCTCCACGGTCCCGGGTACCGTCTTTGTCGGCCCGCTCGACGACGCCGACTCCAGTGGCGCTGCGCTCATTCTCTTTCTCTACCGAATAATACCCAATCCAAGTTTGCGCAATCGCGAACATTCCGTGCCGTCAAGTACGCCGCCTCCACCGGTTGTAGTGTTTCGCAATTCACTGCCGCTCGACCTTTACTTTCTCGTCACGGTCGGGACCTTGCCGGGTTCCAGCGAGGAGACGCTCTTAAAGGCGCTGGGATATGCCATCCAGGAGATGCAGGCGGACCCGGTGTTGTCCATCAAGAATCAAATCGTGCACGTAACGCTCGAGCCCCTTTCGGCTGAGGAAACCAGTCGCATCTGGGCGCTGTTTCCGACGGCAAACTACCGCACGTCGATCGCTTACCTCGCAACTCCAGTCTGGATCGACCCGCAGAGCGAACCACCGATAGCGGCCGCTGTAGTGGATGATCGATTGTTAGCAGGGCCCCGGCGCGGGGAGGCCACGATATGAGCCGGCCATTCGAAGTCGAACTGGAAAGGTCCTACGAGCGCCACGCGATGTTTGGCATTGAATTGCTTGATGCAGTAACGCTGTCTCGCGTGAGTCAAGGGGTGAAGAGAGTCGTCGCGGAGGGACTGGAAGGCGAACCGATCCTGAACGCGAGTGGTTGTTTCGTCTGGCTTGATGAAGAAATCGCAAACTTGCAGAAGGTCACGTTCGATCTGGGCGTGCTTCCCTTCGAAAGCATTGAGCTTGCGGCAGCGGATGTAAAACTGCCGCTGACCACTATCGAGCTTCAACCGCGTGCAGACTATCCGTTCGCTGCCGGCACTACCGGGATACGCGGCACGCTAATAGAAAAACGTGTCATTCCTCCGCAGGTTCCGGTCGCGGTTGACGACGCTGAAGTAGGACTGCGCTGGCTCGACGATGACAACGTCACCTGGCACGACGCGCCAACAACCTCGCGCACCAACGCTCACGGCGATTTCGTATCGATATTGCGCCTTTCTGCCACCGAAGTGCCTGACCTCGATGCGGACCGAAAGCTCACTGTCCGACTGCGGGCGCGTCGTAACACAAACGAACGTACTTCTTCCGTTTTAAAACTGCTGCAAGGTCGCGTCGCGGACCCGTCGACACTAAGTGCGTTGACGTTCGCCTGGGACGAGTTGCAACCCTGAGTTCGCTACAGGAGATAAGCCATGAATGAGTACAGAAAATCCAGCCATGATTGCGTGCCTACCGATCATCCAGCCCCTCAGCCTCATCCGCCTGGCGATGGAGAGGCGTGCAAACCGCTTCCCGAGACCACGCCGCCGAAATTGGACCCGCCGGAGAAATGTCCACCGCCAGATCCCTGTTGCGAATGTCCCACCCCTCCTGGCTCAAGCCCGAACTGTCTCGAAGAACTGCTGGCGAAACAAGGCGCCGACATCTCTGCCGGCGACCATGCGAAAGAGTTCCAAAAAGATCTCACCGCACTGCTCGCTGCGGCTAAAGACGCGGCTACCAAATACACCCGCGATACTTACGAACGGCTGGTGGATGATTGGGTGAAGCAAGACGCGGCAATCGCTGAGTTAATTCGAAAGCTGGTGTGCGCGGTGCCTTGCTGGCGCTGCATTCTCGATTGCTATGTCTGCCCATTGCTCAATGACCTTCATTACGCAGAAAAGGTGCTATACGACGATGGCAAGCTCTACACGACTTTGAACGACATCCAGGATTTGGAGTACTGGCTCACGCGCGACAAGGCCGCGAAGCAACGCACCTTCAACCGCATTGACAGCGTGATGAAGGCCTGGAGCGCTCCCGCAGACACGATCCAGAAAGCGCTCGCTGCCAACAAAACGGCAATTGAACTTGCGAGCTCCTCAATCGGAACCGAGCCCGGCAAATCGATCTATTCGGTGTTCTTACAAATCATCCCGTTGCACCTCGCGATTGCGCCACCGGCGGGCTCCCATTGGACAACGAAGATCGATGAGAATTTCACGAAATTCTGCGAATGCGACAAAGGCACTCCTGACTATTGCTGCGGACCAGACGTCGGCGAATTGAGCCTGCGCCAACGTTTGGTTCCACCACAAGCCTACCTGGTCGATCCGAGCCAGTACTTCATGCTGATTTGCTGCCTCGTTGAAAACCGCTATGCGCCGGCCAAAGACGCATTGGGCAAAGTAACGGCTGATCTGGCTGCCGTTACGGCTCGAATCGCTAACCTGAAGAAGCAGCTCGAAGACGGTCTTAAGAACTTCGGCCAGACCGCCAACGGCGCAATTCCGAGCGTCATTGATTGCTGCAAATATGAGAAAGACGACGATGACCGACACGGATCGTCTCAATCCAGCTGACGTAAAACTCGCTGACATAAACCTGGAGAATCACCATGCCTGAATAT
>JANLYZ010000451.1:0-2145 GCA_031365905.1 Chloracidobacterium sp.
CCTCCGGCTGTCGCTTCAATCGTTTCGCATAAAGCGGGAAGCGGCCGCTCAATTCCGTCACACCCTGCCGCACTTTGTCGCGCACCTCTTCCGACGCAGGCGCATGAATGACTTCCGCGATCAGTCGCCCAATCTCGCGCATCTCCGGTTCCTTCATGCCGCGTGTGGTCACGGCTGGTGTGCCGATGCGCAAGCCTGAGGCGACGAACGGTTTGTTCTGATCAAACGGGATCGTGTTTTTGTTGACCGTGATGTTCGCAGCTTCCAGTGCTTTCTCCGCGTCTTTGCCGGTCGTGCCTTTGCCGTCCATCCAAACGTCGACCAGCATCAGGTGATTGTCGGTGCCGCCCGAAACCAGACGCAGTCCCTGCTCCTGCAATTCGCTCGCGAGCGCCTTCGCATTTGCCAAAACCTGGCGCTGATAGTCCTTGAAGTCGTCGCGCAACGCTTCGCCAAAGGCGACAGCCTTTGCGGCGATAATGTGTACGAGCGGACCACCCTGCACGCCGGGAAACACTTTCCGATCGATTTCTTTCGCGTGTTCTTCTTTACACAGGATCAAGCCACCGCGCGGGCCGCGCAGCGTTTTGTGCGTTGTCGTCGTCACGTAATCAGCGTGCGGCACTGGCGATGGATGCAGGCCGGCGGCGACTGGTCCGGCGATGTGCGCGATGTCGGCAAACATGCGCGCGCCGACGCTCTTCGCGATCTCGCCGATGCGTTGGAAGTCGATGATGCGCGGGTAGGCTGACGCGCCACAGACCAATAACTTTGGCCTCTGCTCCTCGGCGATGCGTTGCAGCTCGTCGTAGTCAATCTGTTCGGTTTCGCGCGAGACGCCGTAGTCTGCGACTTTGTAACTGAAGCCGGAAAAGTTCAGCGGATGACCATGCGTGAGATGGCCGCCGTGCGCGAGACTCATGCCCAAAATCTGATCGCCATACTGAATCGCAGCCAGATACACCGCCATGTTTGCCTGCGCGCCGCTGTGTGGCTGCACGTTCGCATGTTCGGCGCTGAAGATTTGCTTCGCGCGATCGATCGCCGCCTGCTCAACTACGTCGCTCCACTCGCAACCGCCGTAGTAACGTTTTCCCGGATAGCCTTCCGCGTACTTGTTGGTAAAAACAGAGCCGGCGGCTTCGAGCACCGCTTCGCTCACGAAATTTTCGCTCGCGATCAACTCCAGACCGTTTGCCTGGCGCGCGACTTCGTTGTCTATGGCTCCCGAAATCAAAGGATCAACTTCGGCGAGTGGTGCATTTCTTGAATCGGTCATTCCCTGTCCTCTGAGTTTTGAAATCTTGAATCTGAAATCGTCGTGTGCTCTGTACTTGGCTCAGTGATCTTAGGTCTTACTGCCTACTGCTTACTCCTTACTGCTCACTATTCTCTATCTTCCCCACGCGCTCTGCATGTCGCCCGCCTTCGAATTCTGCGCCGAACCACGCGCGCACAATTGCAGGAATCTGTCCCGCCGGCGTTGTTCGCGCGCCTATAGCCATCACGTTCGCGTCGTTGTGTTGTCGCGCCAGTCGTGCCGTCTCTTCTGACCACGCTACGGCCGCGCGCACGCCCGGGGTTTTGTTCGCAGTGATCGCCATGCCCGTTCCTGAACCGCAGACGAGTACCCCCTGGTCCGCGCGACCCTGCGCCACTTCATCAGCAACCTTGCGCGCGTAATCCGGATAATCAACTGACTCTTCCGAGAGCGTTCCGAGGTCGTCAACCTCCATACCTAGTTCAAGCAGTAAAGGTTTCAGGCGTTCCTTTTCAGCGTAACCGGCATGGTCGCTCGCCAGCGCGATTTTCATTATTGAATCTCCAGGGAAAACAAAGTGTGGCAGAGGTCGATGGTACATCACGCTCCGAGCGCTCGCAACGAAGTAGGACATTTTGGAGTGCGCTGACAGGTCAGCGCACTCCAAATTCGGCGTCCTGCATTGCGTTAACCTTTTTGCTAAGCGAGAATGACTGCTCGCACTATTCCCGAAGAAAGTTAAACTGGAAACGAATGCGCTGGTCACAATATTTCATTCCCACACTCCGCGAAGATCCGGCTGACGCCGAAGTCGTTTCGCACAAGCTGCTCCTGCGCGCCGGCCTGATTCGCCAGCTCGGCGCCGGAATCTATTCTTACCTGCC
>JANLYZ010000462.1:0-4509 GCA_031365905.1 Chloracidobacterium sp.
GTCTTCACGAACATCTTCGAGCTCTTCCGCGCCGACGGGTTCTTCATATATGGCGCCAACGCGTTGTTTTATTTCGAACGCGCCGTAGCGACGCATGAACCCGAGCGGCGTCAAACCTTCGGCCGCCGCCTTCTCCGGGAGCCCGGGAACCGAATTGTCGAAAATCCATTCGTAGTATTCATCAACGCTCAGGCGCGTGCCGGGATTCTTTTTCGATTCGACAAACTGACGAATGCCAAGCGAGCCGTCGCGATCAATGCGCCAGGTGAGTTCCATCCAGAACTCGTTTTCTTCCCAAACCTCGCCGGGATTAACTTCACGAGTATCGTTGACCGTCTCGCCTTCGCGTTGCTTATCAGCTTTCTTCACTGGCTGGCGAAACCCGAGCCACTGCGCATCGTGCGTCTCGTAAGAATGAATGTCGTGACGCTCCGAACCGTGGCCCATCGGCAAAACGTAGTCTGCAAAATACGACGTTTCATTCCACGTCGGCGTCAGCGCCACGTAACAACCGACTAAGTCCGGATCGGTTAGCATTTCGATCCAGGAGAAGCCATCGGGATTTGTCCAGACAGGGTTGTAGACGCGCGTGAAATAAACGTCGAGCTTCGCGCGCCCGTCCCTCAGGAAGTGGGGTAGCAGAAACGACATCTCGTGCATCGCGAGGGGATACTCGCGCGGCCACTGCGTTTCGTTCCACATCTTCGGGTGCGGCGGCGTGTAAATCGGCTTCGGAACAAACTTGTTCCAGGCATTCGGAAACACGCCGCCTTCTGTCGCGATTGCGCCGAGCAGCGCATTCAACATGAAGACTGCGCGCGCGACGGCCCAGCCCCCGCTGACGCCGGAGGAAACGCTGCGCCAGTTATGACTCGAAAAGCGCGTGCCGGCGGTCGCGATCAATTTTGCAATCTCTTCAATTGTTTTTGCGTCAACGCCTGATTCCGCGGCGGCAAACTCAAAGGTGTATTCAAAGTAGAGTTGCTTCAGCGCCTCTTCGAACTCCTCGAACCTGTCGCTAGCAGGTTTTTCTGACCCCTGACCTCCGATCTCTGACCTCTGTTCTAAATATTCCTCCCAGTTCCACCAGCGCCTTACGAAATCGCGGTTGTAGAGATTGTTTTGAATCAGATAGTTCGCGATTGCCAGCAACATCGCGCCTTCGGAGCCGGGATAGGGCGCGACCCAGTAGTCGGCATGGGTGGCAGTGTGCGAAAGACGCGTGTCGAAGACAATAAGCTTCGCGCCATTCGCTCTGCCTTCGATAACACGCTGCGCGTGTGGATTGAAGTAGTGACCTGACTCGAGATGCGCGCTGATGAGCAGGATAACTTTGGCGTTCGCATGATCGGGGCTCGGACGATCGAGCCCCATCCAAAGTTGATAACCCTCACGGCTGCCTGAAGAACAAATGTTGGTATGCGAGTTATGGCCGTCCACGCCCCAGGCGGCGAGGATGCGTTCAGTGAAGCCGTCTTCACCGGGACGTCCGACGTGATACATGATCTCGTTGCGGCGATCCTCAACGATAGCTTTGCGAATGCGCGCGGCGATGTCGTCAAGTGCTGCGTCCCAGGTGGTCTGTTCCCATTTGCCTTCGCCGCGTTTTCCGGTGCGCTTCAGGGGATAAAGAATGCGATCCGGATCCTGAATCTGATTGAGTGTCGCCGGACCTTTCGCACAGTTGCGCCCGCGCGATCCCGGATGCTCGGGATTACCTTCAAACTTCTGAATGTCGCCGGTGACTTTGTCGATGTAAGCGAGCAGACCGCAGGCCGACTCGCAGTTGAAGCAAGTTGTCGGGACCAAAGAATAGTGCCGCTCTTTTCGCCTGGGCCATGCCTGAGAATCAAGCTCCGTCCAGTTGTCCCAACGCTCCTTCGGCGGAAACGCCGCAAGGTGACTCCGGCTGGGGCCGGGGTAGAAAGTCTCGCTGCGAGCTTCTGGATCTTTCCGAGCGGCGCGCGCGACTTGATTGGATTTGTCGTCGTCCATTTTGACTGAAACTAGTTGGCTTATTCCTTGTTCTTCACAGTCTGTCTACCCAATAGTTCGGTTCCTGGCTAAAGTGCATCACTGCAAGAATGAAAACGTGTTCGCCTTCCAAGTCATAGATGAGGCTGTAAGGAAAGCGATGGGTTCTGCATCGCCTCACCGAACCGAGCACCTGCGCCCACGCTCGGGGAAACGCGAGAATCCGAGCAATGCAGTCATCAATCTCTTCAAGAAAGTCGTCGCCAAGATTGAGATCAATACTGTCGTAGTAGTCCGCTTTGTCGTTCAATTCCCGACGAGCATGAGGATGGTAGCTGTAGGTCATCTCCTGCGCCGCGCTCGCAGTTCTTTCATCACCAGTTCACCGTCGATCGGCTGCACCTTGCCCTCACGAATTTCCTGCATCCGTCTCTCCGCTTCTTCCGCCCAAATTGCCTCAATTCTCTTCTGATTCTCCGCGTCCAGGCTTCCGAGCAAATGGTCGGCAAGCATTGCGCGCGCGCCGGGCGGAAGCGACAGAGCGTCTTTCATGATGTCGTCGAAATTCGCAGCCATTGATAACTCCTAATTATCCAAAGTCGATGTCCTATTCTAAGGCCCGTAGCACCCGCATATCTAGGCCAGTGGCACTGACTGCCCCGCCTGCACATAAGCATTTTCGTAAAGCATCAAGCCAATCAGCACCAGCGGCGCGCCGGCGACTCCGAGCGCAATGTTGACCACTCCGAAGAGCGCGAGCGCGGGAATCAATCCGCCCAGAAACGAGAGCACGGTTCCGATCCAGAAGTCGCTCTTGTATCGGCCGTGCACCATTTCCCAAATAGCGAGACGTGCATGTGCTGTCGGGTGCGTCAGCGAGACTTCGCCCCAGACCATCAGCAGGTGAAGCAAACTTGACGTTGCCATTATCCAAAGCAAGAACCAAATTGCACGGTGCGCTGTCGGTAGAAAGGCTTCAGCGGCGAAGATTTCCTGGTACATCAAGACCACGAGCAACCAGGCAGCGGCTCCATCCAATAGTGCCTGCGTGAACAGGTGCGGCGGCAGCAGCGGGTTTTGCCACATGTCGCGAGCCTTCGCCTGCGCGAAAAGATAAGCGGTGTAGACCGCAGTCATGATCGATAACGGAATCCCGGCAATCATCAGCCAACTTTGAAATGATCTCCATCCCAGCCAACTCGCCAGGAAGTGCAACCCGAGCACCAACGTGTAGCCCGCAATGATGAACGCACCTTTCACTAGCCAACTCTTCCACTGCGGGCGGGTGAAGATTAGATAGAAGCGCTCGGGATGTTCAAGGTCCCAAATCAACAGTCCGCCGGTAATGGCGAGGAACACTCCGGAAACAATCGGCGTGACCCACAACCACAGCAAGCTATTCGCATTCAAAATTCCAAACAACAAAAGGAACGCGGCGACGAGATAAACACCGCTGGCGATGCCCTTCGTCCAGGTGTAAAGGCTAACTCTCCAATCCCACGGAATCGCGTGTGCGACGTCATAAGACAAGAGCGCTGCCGCTGAGCTGTTATTGAAGTTTGGATTACCGGAAACTACCTGTGACGAATTCTCCTGTTGTTCGCTCCACATGAACAGTCCGCCATCGGGTCGCCGAGCAGCGAGCGGATCGAGCGTCGCCTGGTGTGCGCCTTTATAAAAAAGTTTTGGCAGCGTCTCTTTTTCAGGCCGACGAACGGCAACCGCCTCGCGATTCACGATCTGCGCGACGTAAGACTCGGTATCGTTCAAGTCGCCGATCAGAATCGACTGCGTCGGACAGACGACAACGCAGGCGGGCTCGAGTCCAACATCGATGCGATGCGCGCAGAAGTTACATTTCTCGGCCGAGTGGTCTTCTGGATTGATGAAGATCGCATCGTAAGGGCAGGCGGCCATGCAGGCCTTGCAGCCGATGCAGATCGATTTATCGAAATCAACGATGCCGTCCGCGCGCTTGAACATCGCGGTGGTGGGACAGGCGGTGACACACGGCGCGTGCGCGCATTGATTGCAGCGCGTCACCTGATGCGCGCGCCGCGCTTGCGGAAAGATGCCGACATCGACGTGCTTCACATATGTGCGCGTCACCGAGAGCGGGACTAGATTCTCCGACTTGCACGCAGTCGTACACGCATGACAGCCGATGCAACGCGTTTGATCGATGACCTTGGCCCACTTCACCGCGCGGTTTCGTGGTTCTTCGAGCATGAAAGCTCCCGGTTCCGGATTTCGCGAGAGCGAACTATATCACGCTGGGAAGAAAAGAAAACACGAGGATTTGAATGAGCATTAACGTGAACCCGGGTCTTGAAACACTCGCCGCCATTGACAAATGCACATGGGCATAAGAAATTAACTGCGGATAATTTATTACCCGGCCCCGGGATCACCTGAGTCGGGCACATTTGGAGGTTGTTGGATGCGTCTTATTATTTCATTTTTTGCGTTGAGCCTGCTGGGGGCGCTGGCCCAGAGCGGCTGCAATTCGGCCGAACAACGAAACAAAAACGCCGG
>JANLYZ010000476.1:0-13803 GCA_031365905.1 Chloracidobacterium sp.
TCGCGCGCGGCGCCAACTCCGCGATTGGGGTCCGTTTGCGTCGAGAGCGTACTGCGCGTGCCGAATGAAACGAGCTTGCGAATTGTACGCTCGATGTTGCGCGCATCAATCTCTCGCACGATGCGCGAAATTTGCTGCTGCGTATCAGTCGAGGACCGCGATGAACGAGCCGGCCTTGTTTGCGCGCTACCTGTTAGCGCGTTCGTAGAGATGAGCAGCGCGAAAAATGTGAAGAGTGTGCTTGCGATTGATCTGGTTCGAATAGTTGACGGGAGTAGGCTGGGAATCATCGGCTTAGTTCGTCCCTCTTAAAGATTGATGAAAACTTCTAGCGGGCCTCAGGATCAGGACCGCCCCGGTAAGCCTGGCTGAAGGTACGCGTGGTGTGCTCCGTTACGCTGGGCACTGGTTCAAGTCGCGGCGGAAACTGTTGCCGTGCTCCAGGCCTTTGCGCCGGCGTTTGCATGGGAGGCGGAATCTGCTGCTGCGGCTGATAGGTTTCTCGATTCATGGAAAGCACTTTTAACCAGAAGCGAATCATAAGCGCGGTGCAACCAAACAAGGTGGCAAGGCCGAAGATGACTATGAACACAATGGCGGCGGGGGGAAGGTGCATCTGCGCCATTTCCGTCGCCGAGCTGATGGTGACTCCAATGCCGATGGTAATTGTTAATCCAAGAATGATCGTCGGCAGGGCCAACCTCACTGGCTTGCCCACGGGAGCGGCGTAGTTTTCAGGAACTGTCGCGAGATTAGCTCCGCAGCGGTTGCAGTATTTAAGTTCAACTGAGATTTCGTTGCCGCAGGATGGACAATACATAACGTCTCCAGGTAATCGCGATCGAAAAGTCTGCTGTTAATGTACCACTGCGCAATCCAGTAGGACAGACTTTCTAGTCTGTCCAGTAAACTCTCAAAGAACTCTAACCAAAAAAAGGACAGGCAAGAATGCCTGTCCTACAACGAAAAATTTCAGGAGTTTGTTTCCGAGGAGCTACTGAATTCGATAGGCGCGGCCCTTCCACACAACAACAACGACGCCGCTTAGTTGCTCAGAGATGCTGCGAATCCCCGGCTCATCAGCGACGAGCGCGCGAAACTGCTCCGAACCACGCGTTACTCGAACCGTGGCTCGCAAAGATTGGTAAGCGGTATCAACCCAGGCATCGCCTGCGCGTGTGAAGTGTCTTCCCATCACCGTGCGTGTTTCCACTTCGCCGGCCTTCTTCTTGTCCATCCCGCTTGGTCCGCGTCCGGCGGTCTCGCCGGCATTCCGGCTGGCAGGCAGCGCTACGTTATTTCGGGAACGATTGGGACCATGCACGTCATCCGCTTCCGTCCGGTAGACTTCATCTTGAGCTCGTCGTTGCTCCTCGCGCTTCGCGGGACGTTCTTTTGCGAGCGCCGCCGATTTTTCAGCGCTATCAAAGAGCGGAGTCGGCGGTGGAGGCGCTGCCGCTTTTGGTTCCGGCGCATAGGTTTGTGTCGCCGGCGCGCCCGCACCCTCTGCCGGTTGCGCTGAGTCTTTCGGCGCTGTCTTGGCAACGCTGGACTCGGGAGCCAATGATGGTTGAACTACGGGCTGAGACTCCTGAGCCTGAACATTGTCTTGCCGTTTACTGGAATCGACAATAGCTCCTGTCGGTGAGCCAGCCGGAACTACTCCGAGCGAACCCGGGGTGGGATTAACGGCGGCACTGCTATCTAAGCGCGATGATGGAGCCGGATGATTCTGAGCTACGAAGTCAGTCGGTCGCTGTTGCTTCAGCGCAAACAACCCGACTCCAATTACTGCAGTGAGCACTAATGCCGGAACCGCATAGCGCAAAACCGGAGGCGAGAATACCGCCGTCAGCTTTTGCCAAAAACTAACCCCCCCTTGTTGTGGTTCCGCGTCATAGCGATTAACTGCACCCGCAGCCTGAGTCAAACCCACCACGATGCCGCGGCAGCTTTCGCAATCCTCAAGGTGCTCCATGTATCGAGCGCGCGCCGGCGCCGGCGCAACGCCTTCCGCGTAAGAGTTTAATTCATCAGCATCGAGGTGCTCGAAAGCCGACGACTCATCCGAAGTCGCACGACCGTGCAACGGTGACTCAGCGCGCCCACGCGCTAGTGACCGTAGCAGGAGATCGACTTCATTGTTGTTCGCTTGTTTCATTGGCTAATTCTATGCCCAATCAAGAACGCTTCAACGCATTCGCGCTTGCGCCGAACGGCTCTGTGAATGCGTAGTTATTTCACCCGGCCACTTCATTTTCTTTCTTCATCAAAACTGGTTCAGTGGTCAGCATTGGTTCGATCTCAGCTTCAAGATTTAGCGCCACATCGGCAAAAGCGCGCTCCGTTTCCGGCTTCGTCCACCCTTCCTGCCCAATCAGCGTCATCTCAACTTGCTGGCGCAATTCCGCGTGAATCCGTGTCAGCCGGCGACTCGCAGTCGCTTCGTGAACACCGAGCACAGCGCCTGCCTCGCGCAGGCGAAGTCCGTCAAAGTAGTAAAGCTTTACCAACAGGCGATCTTCCGGGGACATTTGTTTCACCGATTCGGCAAGCGCTTTCTTCAGTTGCGCGCCGGCAAGTTTCGTGGAAATCAGTAGCTCCGGGTTTGGCGCCGCTCCGTGGCCGGACCAGGTTGTTTCCTCCTGACCGTGCTGAATGATGCGATCGAAATCTGCGTCTTCTTCCGTCTGCACCAGTCGCGACTGTTTACGATGCTGATCGACGGCAAGCTGTGCGACCACCGCTCGCAACCAGCCGGCCAGCGAGCCGCGACCGGAGTAATACGCCAGCTTGCCAGCCGGCTTTCCATCCGCGCGCAGCCGCAGCCCGTGAAGTTCCGCCCAAATGGATTGCGCCAAGTCTTCGGCGCCCTCTTCATTCGAACTTGCTGAACGCGCGGCCGAACGAACTGTTGCCGAGAACCTTTCAACCAGGTCGGTCCAGGCCTTTTGGTTTCCCTGTTCGCAAGCAACAATCAAACAGAGATCGTCGGCCTGAAGCTTATCGATGAAATCCGCGATCACTGCCGACGAAGCCTGTGGGTCATCGCGTAGAATGTACTTGGTAACTGCTGCTTTGACTCGCGGCGCCAGCGTTGCCACCGCCAGGCCGTGATTGTCCGTGGCGCGCCCAAGCAAACGGCCAGCGCCTTCGGCAAACGGCGTTTCGATTTGGTCTGTTATTTGACTCACGGGGGATCTATTTAAGACGCCTGCGTGCCTATGCTATCACGTCGCGCTCGTGACCTCGCGGCCCACGTGGAAGTTGGATGTTTCGGAGCATTTCAGGTTGCCGCCACGTGAGTTTTATCAGGAACTTTGACAGGCATTGATCGGTGGGCTAGATTCGATTTCAACCAATGCTAAGAGTTACCGAAATATTTCGCTCGATTCAAGGCGAATCCACGCACGCTGGGCGTCCCTGCGCCTTTGTGCGTTTGACCGGTTGCCCGATGCGCTGCGTTTGGTGTGACAGCGAGTATACCTTCAGCGGCGGTGAGCATTTCACTATTGACGACGTAATGACCCAGGTGCGCGGCTTGAATTGTAAATTGGTAGAAGTAACCGGCGGCGAGCCTTTAGCACAACGCGAGGCTTTCGTCTTGATCGAGCGATTGTGTGACGAGGGTTTTGAAGTGCTGATAGAGACGGGCGGTTTCGTCTCAACCGAAGATGTTGATTCACGAGCCAGTATTATTCTGGACGTTAAGTGTCCGGCCTCCGGCGAAGCAGAGCGCAACCATTGGCCCAACCTGGAACGCCTGCGGGCGGATAAGGACGAAGTGAAGTTTGTAATTGTGAACTGCGAAGATTGGGAGTTCGCTCGCGAAATTATTGAGCGCTACGAAGTGGTTCGTCGTGCAAAGGCCGTTCTGATTTCACCAGCCTGGGACACGGCAGACCTGCAAGAGATGGCTGGGTGGGTAGCGGAGAGCGGGCTAAACGTCCGCATGCAGTTGCAACTCCACAAATACATCTGGGGGCCGGAGGCGCACGGAGTCTGATGGGCGGACAGGATGACGCAGCTTACGAAGTTTCTGAACGAGCCACAGGTGTTGACCCTGGAAACGCGTTGGCCGTTTGTCTGGTGTCAGGTGGTATGGACTCTTGCGTAACGGCCGCGCTTGCCAACGAAGAAGCAGATGAATTGGCGTTCCTTCATGTGTCCTACGGACAGCGCACCGAAGCGCGTGAGCGTCGCGCTTTTGAAGAACTCGCCGACCATTACCGAGTCGAGCGGCGCCTGGCTGTTTCGCTGGAACATCTCGCGCAAATCGGTGGTTCGTCGTTGACTGACAAGAATATTGTTGTCACTTCCGCCGACCTTTCTGCCCGCGAAATACCAACCAGCTATGTGCCCTTTCGCAATGCGCATCTCTTATCGATAGCCACCAGTTGGGCCGAAGTAATCAGCGCCCGCTGTATCTATATCGGAGCGGTTGCTGAAGATTCTTCAGGCTATCCGGATTGCCGGCCAGAGTTTTACGAAGCGTTTCAGCACGCGATAACCACAGGCACGAAACCGCAAACTCAAATTGAGATCAGGACTCCGGTAATCAATTTGAAGAAGTCTGAAATAGTGAAACTGGGCCACCGACTCAACGCGCCTTTTGAACTTACGTGGTCATGCTATCGCGCTTCCGATGCGGCTTGCGGCGACTGCGACTCCTGCGCTCTCCGGCTGCGCGCGTTCCGCTCCGCCGGTGTTACAGATCCGATTGCATATCTGCTTGACAGCAAGAGGTTTGCTCATTAACGTTAAGTCGATCCTGAAAGACAATTACAACCACTGGCGGCACCGGAGCATCCTATGGACTCTCCTGTACTACCCAATCAAACTGGACATACTCTTTGGAGGAATCGTAGATGTTTCGTAAATATTTCTTGCCGCTGCTTGCCAGCACGGCCTTAATCGCATCAATCAGCATCGTTGGCTCAGCACAAAGTGCGCAGCTTCGCGGACACGTCACTCTGAAACAGGCTGATGGGACGGTAGTTCCTGCTGCGGGTGCTGTGGTCGACGTCTACCGAGTGGACATCAATACTGGCAAGATAAGTACTAAGACTGATAAGAAAGGTGAATTCAACTATGCCGCTTTGCCTTTTATCGGTGAGTACATAATTTCAGTAAGCATGCCAGGTGCGCAGTCGTCGTTTTTGCGTGGTGTGAGTGTTAAGACCGAACGCGACTATACAATCGAATTGATGCCTGGAGATGGCAAACCTCTGACCCTGGCGGAAATAAAAGCCATGAAGGCCTCCGTTCCCGGTGCCACTTCTGGCGGGGCCAAGGAGAGTGCTGAAGACAAAGCCAAACGCGCCGAGCTCATAAAAAAGAATACGGAAATACAGGCGAGCAACGAAAAAGCCAAAGCGTCAAATGAAATAATTGCTCGTTCTTTCAAAGCCGGCAATGATGCTTTGAAGCTGAAAAACTATGACGAGGCGATCGCTCGCTTTGATGAAGGTCTGCAAGCAGATCCTGATCATCCGGGCGCGCCGGCGTTGTTGACCAATAAAACTCTGGCCTTAACGGCTCGCGCCGTTGACAAGTACAACGCCGGAATCAAGGCCCCGGATGAAACGTCGAAAAACGCCGGCATGGAGGCTGCAAAAAAAGATTGGACCGCAGCCCGCGAGGCGAGTGCCAGAGCCGTCACGATGCTAAAAGCAATGACGCCACCAACGGATCCGGCCGAAGCCAACAATGCAAAGTTGAATATGTACTTCGCTCTTTTGGCGCGCTCCGAGGCTACCCGCCTCTTTGTTACCAAAGTAGACCAGAGCCAGGCTGAACTGGGCATTACCGCATACGACGAATACATGGCGGCGGAAACTGATCCTGTTAAGAAGTCGAAAGCGGAACACGATTTAGCGCAGATGCTGTTCGATGCTAACGCCTTCGATCGGGCACTCCTTGCCTATCAAAAAATCCTTGGCGCCAATCCGGACGATCTCACCGCCCTACTTCGCGCCGGGCAAACCCTGTTCAATATCGGCGCCCTCAATGCCGACAAGCTCAAGTATCAGGAAGCGGCTAACTATCTGGCGAGATTTATCGAAAAGGCTCCGGACACAGATCCGTTTAAGGCAGATGCGAAGGCAATCCTTGACGCGCTGAAAGACCAGGAAAACGTGAAGCCAGAGAAGACAGCACCGACTGTCCGTCGCACGCGGAAGCCCTAGCCCAAAGCCCATCCCTCGAGGCAGGCCGCCCTGGTGATCGACCCTGGGCGGCCTTCAGTTTTCTCCGTTCCAGGCACCCACTTTTACCCTCCTCAGGGGCCACCGAAATTTGGACTCAACACCCGTGGCTCGCGCGCCCATTCGGCTTATCCAGCATCTCAAATCTTCGCTTTTGCGCTGAATCCCTAGAAAAAATAGCCTTGACAGCGAAGGCGTTCAACTTGTATTATGCTTGCCAAACGGTGTTAACCGCCGTTTCCGCCGTGTCCTAACTTCCAGTCTGATTAACCATTTCTCGCAGATTTGCTTGCCCAGCTTGTGGATCTTCTATCAGCCATCTCAACATCGGGGTACAAATGTCGGCAAAACTAGGCGAAATTCTCGTTCGGGAGAATCTCATCAGTCCGCAACACCTTCGTGAGGCGCTCGACTACCAGCGCGAGCACGGCGGTCGGTTGGGGTTCAACCTTGTAAAGTTGGGGCTCGTCTCCGACGATATGATAACTGCCGTTCTCTCCCGGCAATATGGCATTCCTTCCGTGAATTTGGAACTCTTCCAGATTGACCAGCAGGTCCTCCACCTCATTCCTCAAGAAGTAGCACAGAAGTATTCGGTCCTCCCACTCTCCCGCGTAGGCGCCAGCCTAACGCTGGCAATGGTCGACCCCACGAATGTTTTTGCCATGGACGACGTCAAGTTCATGACCGGACTGAATGTCGAGCCTGTTGTAGTTGCGGAGGCAAGCATTCAGCAGGCAATCTCTAAATACTATGGCACGTCCAAGGAGATTGAGTTATCGGCACTGGGTGCTGATGAAGTTGTTTTCGAAGGGGCCGTTAGCAAAAGCGCCAACGGCGGCATCACGCACGCCGATTTAGTCTCACTGGACTCCATCGATTTTGATCAAGACCGCACCGAAGATGTCGAAGTAGTCGAAGATAACGAAGAGATTGATCTCACTACCCTCTCCAGAATCAGCGAGGACGCGCCGGTCGTTAGATTGGTCAACGTGCTGCTCGTCGACGCGCTGCGTCGCGGAGCATCTGACATTCACGTCGAACCTTACGAGAAAGAGCTTCGCATTCGTTTCCGCATTGACGGTGTTTTGTACGACGTGATGCGGCCACCGCTGAAGATGCGTGATGCTTTGATTTCACGCGTCAAGATTATGGCCAAGCTCGACATCTCAGAAAAGCGCTTGCCGCAAGACGGTCGCATCAAGATCAAGGTAAAGGTTGACGCCCGCTCGCGTGAGCTCGACTTTCGTGTTTCCACGTTGCCGACTCTGTTCGGCGAGAAAGTTGTGCTTCGTCTGTTGGATAAAGAGAACCTCATGCTCGACATGACGAAGCTCGGTTTCGAGCCGGAATCGCTCGTCAAGTTTCAGCGTAATATTTCGAAGCCTTACGGCATGGTCCTGGTTACGGGCCCAACCGGAAGCGGTAAAACAAACACGCTCTATTCCGCCTTGCAATCGCTGAACACTGTTCAGACCAACATTATGACGGCCGAGGATCCGGTTGAATTCAACCTCATGGGAATCAACCAGGTCCAAATGAAAGAGCAGATCGGCTTAAACTTCGCGGCTGCGTTGCGCGCCTTTCTGCGCCAGGATCCAAATATCATCCTGGTCGGCGAAATCCGCGACTTCGAAACCGCCGAGATTGCAATCAAGGCTGCGCTCACCGGCCACCTCGTACTCTCAACCCTACACACCAACGACGCTCCCTCCACGATTTCTCGCCTCATGAACATGGGCATCGAGCCATTCCTCGTGGCGACCAGCGTCAATCTCATTCAGGCGCAGCGACTCATCCGCCGCGTCTGCAAAGACTGCAAACGCGAAGCCCCCATGCCTCCCGAAGCGCTCATGGAAGTCGGCTTTAGTGCTGATGAGGCCAAAGCGCTCAAGACGTACAAAGGTAAAGGCTGTTCGACCTGTAACAACACTGGTTACAAAGGGCGAATTGGTCTTTACGAAGTGATGGAAGTCAACGATGACATCCGCGAACTAATCCTGATCGGCGCTTCATCGCTGGAGTTGCGAAAGAAAGCGATTGAAGACGGCATGATCACTCTACGCGAATCCGGCCTGCACAAGGTTCGCGCTGGATTAACCACGCTCGAGGAAGTCGTACGCGAGACCGTGGCCTAAAGGAAAGAGGAATACTATGTTGCGCACAATCACTCTATCGCTATTAATGTTGGTTTCAGTCGTAGTCATGCTGCCCTTCGCAAGTTCTACGGCGCACGGTCTCCGGCCATCGGCTCAACAGAGGCATCGGCGTCATTCACGTTCCTGGTGGCGACGTCACCGCGCTCGCTTGCGCTTGCGCCGCGCCGCCGTCATGGCTCACCGCAATGCTCCGCTTGGTCCAGTCGTCGCAAATTCGACCGCTCCCGACGCTGCTTTAGCGCTCCCCAAACTCCCTGCGGGTTGGAACAATGCCACGCTGGCGAATGGCGGTGAACTCAAGTTTCGCATGGAAGGCAATGCGACTGTGCCCGGTCAGGGCTCGTTGGCAGTCATTGCCCGCAGCCGTCCGAACCCGGCTTACCTGACTCAAAGAGAACAACGCACCATGCTCGCCGGCGTCTCTTTTTCAGATTTGCGGCGCATAGCCATCGACAAGATGATTAATGCCGGCGGTTGGGTGATAAACGATTACGAGCGCCAGGTTAATGGCGCGCGCGTGTTCGTTGTGATTGCCCAAACCCCAAGTGATGGTCGTTCGCCGGAGAAGGCCTGGAATTTTTACTTCGCCGAGATTGACGGCAAAATCTACAGCTTGACGCTGAACACGCCGGTTGAGTTTTCAGACAAGCTCACCGTCGAAGGCGAAAATTTTCTCTCGTCCCTCGCCGCCAAAGCCAGTGCCAACGCTCAACCCGTGAACAAATAGCACCCTGCAACTCGCCAGGAGTTTTCTCGATGACATCAACTGATACCGCCACCCAACTTTCGCTCTCGGAGTTGCTTAGAAAGCTCTCCGAGCTGGGCGGCTCTGACCTGCACATTACTACCGGCTCCGCGCCGCAGGTTCGCGTGGATGGACATTTGCGGTCACTCGAAGGCTATCGCCCGATGACTGCGGCCGATACCAAGCAACTGGCTTACTCCGTTCTCACCGACGCGCAAAAGCATCGCTTTGAAGAAAACCTGGAACTCGACTTTTCCTTTGGCGTGAAGGGCCTCTCCCGTTTTCGCGCTAACTTATTCAACCAAAGAGGCGCGGTGGGATGTGTGTTCCGCGCCATTCCCTATGAGATCAAAGCCTTCGAAGATCTGGGACTTCCGGACGTCGTCAAGACTTTATGCGAAAAGCCTCGCGGCTTGATCCTCGTGACTGGCCCAACCGGTTCCGGCAAGTCGACCACGCTGGCAGCGATGGTTGATAAGATCAATCGCGATCGTCACGAGCATATTCTGACGATCGAAGACCCGATCGAGTTTCTGCACAACCACAAGAACTGTCTGGTGAATCAGCGAGAAGTCAATGCCGACACGCACGGATTTGCCGCAGCCTTAAGAACAGCTTTGCGCCAGGATCCTGACGTAGTCCTGGTTGGCGAAATGCGCGACCTGGAAACGATTGAGTCAGCCCTGCGCATCGCTGAGACCGGGCACCTTACGCTGGCGACGCTGCACACAAACTCCGCGGCTTCAACCATTAACCGCATCATCGACGTCTTCCCTTCCGATCAGCAATCACAAATTCGCGCGCAGCTTTCGCTCGTGCTGGAAGGGATTATGTGTCAGGCCCTGCTGCCACGCGCCGAGAAAACCGGGCGTGCCATGGCACTTGAAATCATGATTCCCAACGGCGCCATTCGGAATTTGATTCGCGAAGACAAAGTCCACCAAATCTATTCGATGATGCAAACCGGGCAGGACAAGTTTGGTATGCAGACTTTCAATCAGGCGCTGGCTACGCTCTATCACAAACGCCAGATCACGTTAGACACGGCCATGCAGCGATCCTCCAACACCGATGAATTAAAGGAACTGATCGATCGCGGATCCGGCCTCAACACAGGCAACGGCAACAAACCACACCCGAGCCCCTACGCCCAGGGACGCCCTATCGGCGCTCGACCTTCCATCAGCAAATAACTCTGGAGCTAATTAGCTATGCCTACCTACGTATTCAAAGGCCGCAACCGGCTAAACGAAATTGTCGTCGGCGAACGAGTTGCCGATAATCGCGACTCCCTGCGCCAGATCCTTCGTCGCGAGCAAGTCACGCTCACGTCCGTGAAGGAGAAAGGACGCGAGATAGGGATTCCGAAGCTTGGCGGCCGCAAGAAAGTCAAAGCCAAAGACCTTTCGATCTTCACGCGCCAGTTTTCCGTGATGATCGATGCCGGACTGCCGCTGGTTCAGTGTCTGGAAATCCTGGCGCAACAGCAGGACAACAAATACTTCCAGCAGATACTGCTCCAGGTGCGACAAGACGTTGAGGAAGGTTCGACGCTATCAGCGGCCATGGCCCGCCATCCGCGCGTGTTTGACCAGCTTTACGCCAACATGGTGGAAGCGGGCGAAACCGGCGGTATTCTCGATTTGATCTTGCAGCGTCTCTCCACCTTCATCGAAAAGATCGTTAAGTTGAAACGCGACGTGATCTCCGCGCTGATCTATCCGAGCGCCGTGGTCCTGCTTGCCGTCGTCGCCGTCGCGGTAATCATGGTCGTGGTTATTCCGCAGTTTCAAAACATCTTCCTGGGGCTGCTTGGCCCAGGCGAGCTGCTGCCGCTGCCCACCCGAATCGTGGTTGGAATTAGTAACTTCCTTGCCGGCTGGGGCGGTTTGGGAATGCTCATTTTGATAATTGGAGCAGTGGTGGGCATTCGCTTCTACTACAAGACGCCAAACGGCCGAAAAGTGCTTGACCGACTTCTCTTGAAGCTTCCTATTTTTGGCTCGATTTTGCAAAAGATTGCGGTGGCGCGGTTCTCGCGCACACTTTCCACGCTGCTCTCTTCAGGTGTGCCGATTCTGCAATCGCTCGACATCACCGCGCGCACTGCCGGCAACGTGATCATCGAGGAAGCAATCATCAGCGTACGCACTGGAGTTGAGCGCGGCGAAAACTTTGTCGATCCGCTGCGGGCTACCGAGGTCTTTCCAAACATGGTGGCGCAGATGGTTGGTATCGGTGAACAGACGGGCGCGCTCGATGCGATGCTCGGCAAGATTGCCGACTTCTACGAACAGGAGGTGGACGCAGCCATCGCAAACCTGCTGACGCTGATGGAACCGCTCTTGATCGGTTTCCTCGGCGTGACCATCGGTTCAATCGTGATCGCGATGTACTTGCCGCTGTTCACGCTGATTGGCAAACTGGCAAGCCCACACTAGGCTCGTCAAAGGGATTTGCTTTGTCCCTCTTTGTTTTTCATCCTGATTTAAGGGCCATGGATGGTGGAAGGTTATGGCGATTAATCATACGTGTCCGAAACCTTAATCTCTGGCGACAAGAGAGATGATCGAAGACACTCTAGATCGCTCCCAATGGGTATGTGCCCGACCCCGCGTCCCATGCCCCAGCCCAAACCGAAGCCATCGGTCGGCCTACCGCCGAACTTCACTCTTGGGAGGATCGATAGCTGAAGGCAGGGCCGAGCTGGATATCATCGTTTTCTTCGGGAGTCTCCATCCAGCGTTTGGCGGTTCACGAGTAATAGGCATCGTGTTATCAAATTCAGAGACGATCTCTTCAAGCGACGAGGCATCGTGAGGATTCATCCTCGTGGCGCCTTTGTCATGCTTTATCACCACCCTGATTAATTAACTCCGCTATCCTCGTTTGACCTATCTCTTCTGAAATCATTAAGGCTGTCTTCCCCTCATTGTCTTGGGCGTTTGGACTAGCTCCTGCACCTAGGAGGGTCTTGACAGCGTCATGATTGCCCCAGAACGCCGCCTTCATTAAAGCAGTCTCGCCCTTATCGTCTTTCGTTTCAACGTCAGCCCCCGCGGTTAACAGCGTTAAGGGATGGCGTCGTCACTATCCGATTCCTGGGAGGCCTGATTTCGTGTTCACAAAGGCACGGCTAGCGGTCTTCGTAGACGGCTGTTTTTGGCACGGCTGTCCTTCGCATTATCGCCCACCGACTTCAAACGTAGCATTCTGGCGAAGCAAGAGGGAAGCGAACCGCAACCGCGATAAGTCAGCCGTCACCCGATTGCGCCTCAACGGCTGGAGTGTTGTTCGGATTTGGGAGCATTCGCTTTCCAAACCCGAGGATATTCTTAGACGCATACGCGGCGCGCTCACCGAGTAAGTGAGAGGTCGGTCGACGAAGAATAATCACAGCAAACCAATCTCACCATGAAACTTGAAACTGTTAAGTCATTCCAGCCATGGACGCGAAGTTCCATCCTGCGATAGCGGCGAGACTCGTAAATCGGGAATCGTGAAATCGATCGAAACACGGTGAATGATAAACCTAAGTGGTAGTTGTTCGGGTTAGCTAGATCCGCCGCTGCCAGTCAGCGGGATCGCGCGCGGTGTGAACCGCTACGATAACAATGATCTGGCCTGAGACAGAAAAGTAGACGGCGTAGGGAAATCGTCGAGTGAGTGTGCGGCCGAATGCCTGAACGTAGCTCCCGCTATCCAAGTGGGCGTAAAGAAATTGATCCGACGGAGGCACGGTTGTGGGTTGGCCCAGTCGTTACCGCGCCTGGTCTTGATAGGGACAATGGCGGCAGCCGCTCTCGCAGCAGTAACCGCGCCGGCGCAGAAACTCGGCGGTGAAGACGAGCAGGCCGTGCTCGAGATAGTAGTCGACGCCTTCACGCAAGGGCGCGTCTGATCGCGATGCCGCCTCATTAGCTTCAGAGTCGCTTGCTGTCGGTTGTTCACGGTCTCCAGTCATATACGGTGTTAGCACGCTCCTCTAAGAGCCCTCCCTCGCGGTCGGGCTTCTGCCCCGACCAGCATAGGCAAACTTTGCCGCAGCGCAAGCGCTCTGTGTTAGGCTTGGCCTACGATGGGCCTTGCAGAAGCCACAGAATCCAAATACTCACCGGGTCAGAAGCTTTGGTGGCTGATCATCGGGCGTCTCACCGCCGCTATCTGTTTGTTCGTAGCGCGCGGGCTTTGGATTCATGGCAACCGGCAGACATGGCTGGAAGCATTTTCGCCTCTCTTCGTTGTCGCTGGCCTAACGTTGCTTTACGCGCTCGCTCGCAGGTTCTCAAGTGCGCTCCTGCTCCAGGCACGCATTCAGTTTACAGTAGACATCGCACTCGTAAGCTGGCTCGTCTGGACCAGCGTTGTTATCCATTCGCCTTACGTTGCGCTCTACATCGTTGTCATCGCCGCCTCGAGTCTGTTTCTGAGTCCGCGAGATGCGGTGATCATCTCGCTCGGATGCGCCGTCGCTTTTACCGCGAGCGCGCTCGCAGTGCTATACGGGTTCGGTCGACTAACTCCGAGCGAATTGCTCGACACAGGACGCGTGCAGACGTTTCAGTCCATCGGGCTATTCGATATCGCATTTCTGGTTGTGGGCTTATTGTCGGCGCGCCTCGCGGAACGACAATCCACTTCCGACGTGCGCTTGCGGGCGGCGACTCAGTCGCTCGCGAGTCTGCGCGCGTTG
>JANLYZ010000478.1:0-8057 GCA_031365905.1 Chloracidobacterium sp.
ATCCACTCATTGGTTGTGATCGTTGCGATCACGGTCGCGTTCCTGACGATCATGTTGCTCGTGGCGGCGACCGTGCTTGCCGAGCGGCGCGTGCTGGCGCTGATCCAGGGACGTCTCGGCCCGAACCGGGTTGGCTTTGGCGGCGTGCTGCAACCCTTTGCCGACTTCATCAAGACCATGATGAAGGAGGATCTGGTTCCCGATCAGTCAACCAAGTTCGTCTTTATCCTTGCCCCGATGATCGCTGTAATCACGGCCATCATGGCGATCATTGTTTATCCGTTTGGGCCAACCATTACACTTCCCTTCCTCGGCACTTTTCCTTTGCGCATCGCGCAATTCGACGTGGCGCTTCTTTACGTGCTGGGTGTCACTTCAGTTGGTGTTTACGGGATTGCACTCGCCGGCTGGTCATCAAATAACAAGTACAGTTTGATGGGCGGACTGCGTTCGTCGGCGCAAATGATTTCATATGAGCTGGCGCTGGGGTTGTCGCTCATCGGCGTGATTCTGCTTTCCAGCACGCTCGATATCTATCACATCGTCGAGCAACAGTCCGGCTGGTACGGGATGCACTGGAACATCATCTACCAGCCGCTCGGTTTCATTCTTTATCTGATCGCAGCAATCGCGGAAACGAATCGCGTACCGTTTGATTTGCCGGAAGCGGAAACAGAATTAGTTGCCGGCTTTCACACCGAATACAGCTCGATCAAGTTCCTACTGTTTTTCAACGCCGAATACATCAACATGATCACCGTCTCGATGCTGGCGACCACGCTGTTTCTCGGCGGCTGGAATGGGCCCGGCGTCGCGCAGATTCCGTTATTGGGCGTCGTTTACTTTTTCGCGAAGATTATTTTCTTTTTGTTTCTGTACATCTGGCTGCGCGGTACGTTGCCGCGCTTTCGTTTCGACCAACTCATGGACTTCGGTTGGAAGTTTTTATTGCCGGCCGCAATTCTGAACATCGTGCTGACGGCGACGGTCATGTTTTTCACGGGGTGAATAGTAAATGGTCAATGGTAAATGGACGCTACGGTCCCGGCGGTTCAACGTCGCGCCAAAGTGCGAAGCGGAGCCAGTAATAACTTTTCTGACCATTTACCATTCACCATTCACGATTTACCGATTTTAATGGCGACTCTTCTTTTCATCCTCTTCGCGGGCATGGCGGTTGGCTGCGCGATCGCGATGGTCTCGCAGAGCAATCCGCTCTACAGCGCGATTTCGCTGATCGGCGTGTTCATTTCGCTGGCGTCGATTTACGTAACGCTCGCTGCTCCCTTCATCGCCGCTGTGCAAGTGATTGTTTACGCCGGCGCGATCATGGTGCTAGTGATCTTCGTGATCATGTTGCTAAACGTCGAGCACTCGGAGCCGCGCCGCAAGCGTCTAAAGTTTCTGGTGCCCATGGCGATTGGCATGGCGGCCATATTGCTTGCGGAAACCACTTTCATTCTTTACTCAGTGCAGACTACGGAAAACCATTTCGCCGGCGCCAGCTCTGATGTCGGCTTAACGCACTCGATTGGCGAGGGCCTGTTCACTAAATACCTTCTGCCTTTCGAGCTAACGTCCGTCTTGTTGCTCATGGCGATCGTCGGCGCCATGTCTCTGGCGCGGCGCACGACAATTCTGTCAGCGACTGCGCGCGTCGTGCCGGGCGCGCAGGTTTTGGCGATGCACGAAGTTAACCCACGTGCTGTAGGTGACCTGCGCGCGGTTGAATCTGGGACTAGCGATGCGGCCGCGCAGGTGCTGGGCGTTGAGTTGCAATCCGAGGGCAGCGAGCAGGAGTAAAGAAGTTTATGGGACCACAGCTTTCCTGGTATCTGGCGCTGTCCGCGGTGCTGTTTACGATTGGCGCCGTCGGCGTGATCGTCAAGCGAAACGTGATCGCAATGTTCATGTGCATCGAGCTGATGCTCAACGCCGTGAACCTCAGCTTCGTCGCCTTCTCGAGTTTCTTCCAGGATGTGACGGGGCAACTTTTTGTCTTCATAGTGATGACGGTCGCCGCCGCTGAAGCAGCAGTTGGACTTGGGATCATCATCACGGTCTTTCGCAATCGCGAATCGCTCGACGTGGACGATGCGAATATCTTGAAACTGTGACTCGGTCGGTAGTCAGTTGTCCTTAGTCAGCCGCAATTGATTCTACCTGCAACTGACTACGGACCACTGACTACTGACATTTCTTTTGATGGAAAAGAACCTTTTAAGTCTGATTATCTTCGCTCCGCTCGCCGGCGCTGCCATCAACTGGTTCGTCGGCCGCCGTCTGCGTAACGAGAAACTCATCGGCCTTGTCGCCTGTGGCTCGGTTGGTATTTCCACCATCGTCGCTTTCTACCTGGCCTTCAAGTCCGGCGGCGCGCTGCAATCCACCACGCCCACCTTCGATCATCTTTGGACGTGGATTCAGGTTGGCAAGTTTCGCGCCGACTTCGGTCTGGCAATGGATCGACTGAGCGGCACCTACGCTCTCTTCATTACTTTCGTCGGTTTTCTCATCCACGTCTTTGCCGTCGGCTACATGCACGAGGACAGCGGCTTCTATCGCTTCTTCGCATACCTGAACCTCTTCATGTTTTCGATGTTGACGCTGGTGCTCGCCGATAATTTCCTGCTGATGTTTGTTGGTTGGGAAGGCGTGGGCTTGTGCTCTTACCTGCTCATCGGTTTCTACACTGACCGCAAGGAAGCGGGCGACGCAGCGAAGAAAGCTTTCATCACGAATCGCGTGGGCGATTGGGGCTTCGTGATGGGCACAATGCTTTTGTTCTTCATCACCTCAGGCGCCGGTAACGCATCGATCAGTTTCTTCAATCAGCCAACAACCGGCGTGACCAGCGCATTTCAGGTGATTAATTCCATGGCGGTTGACGCTTTTACGTGGAAAGCAATTTTCGCCGGCGGTCTTACTTCCGTTGCGGTCCTGCTTTTCATCGGCGCGGCTGGCAAGAGCGCACAGATTCCGCTTTACGTTTGGCTGCCTGACGCGATGGCCGGCCCTACGCCCGTCTCCGCTTTGATTCATGCAGCGACGATGGTTACTGCGGGCGTCTACATGATCGTTCGCTGTTCGGCGATTTATGTGCACGCACCGACTGCGATGTTCATCGTCGCGATCATCGGCGCCGCGACAGCATTATTTGCTGCGACCATCGGCCTGGCCCAGAACGATATCAAGAAGGTCTTGGCCTACTCGACCATCTCGCAGCTCGGTTACATGTTTCTTGCTTGCGGCCTCGGTGCGTTTACCGCCGCCATCTTCCACGTCATCACGCACGCGTTTTTCAAAGCGCTGCTCTTCCTCGGTTCCGGCTCAGTAATTCACGGCATGCATCACGAGCAGGACATGCGCCGCATGGGCGGACTGAAGAAATATATGCCAATAACGTTCGCGACCATGCTCACCGGCTGGCTCGCGATTTCAGGCATACCGATCTTTGCCGGATTCTTTTCGAAAGACGAAATCCTTTGGAAGGCATGGAGCGCCGGCGCCGGCGAGTTTAGTTTGCCGAGCCCGGTTTGGAGCAAAGCGCTTTGGGCCGTTGGTGCACTGACGGCACTGCTCACCGCTGTTTACATGACGCGCATGATGGTGATGACCTTCTGGGGCAGCGAGCGCTTTCGCGAATCCCATACAGACCACGCCGCTGCTGAGCTTGCCAACGTGACTCACGACAGCGCGCATCATGGCGACCATGGCGTTCATGAGCCGCACGAATCTCCCTGGACGATGACCGTGCCCTTGATCGTGTTGGCGATTCTCTCAACAGTCGGCGGGCTGATTGGCGTGCCTTACGCTCTTAGTTCAATGTTAGGCGGTCATCCGGAAAATTACATTGAGCGCATACTTGATCCTGTGATTGCGAAAGTCCCGCGTAGCGGCAGCGCGCCAGAACCCGGCAGCCAATTCACCTGGCTTTCCAAACCGCCTCAGACGCAGGACGGCGCTCCAGCTCTGGCGCCATTGGGTGAACATAACGAAGGCGACGAGGCCTTCCATTCGCCGGACGAGATCCGCGAGGAGCGTCTGTTGGCAATGCTTTCAGTAGTGATTGCTTTACTGGGAATCGCAACCGGATGGTTCATATTCAAGAAGCGACCGTTGCTTCAGTTGCCGCGCATCCTGGAAAACAAGTACTACATCGACGAGATTTATGACGCGACGATTATCAACCCGATTAAAGTCGGCTCGCGTGAAGGGTTGTGGAAGCTTTTCGATGTCGGCGTGATCGATGGTTTTTTGCATTCCCTTGGTGACGCTCTGACTGAAACCGGCAAAGTCGCGCGTCATCTGCAAGCCGGCTTCGTGCGCGGTTACGCAGCCGTCATTCTGCTGGGCGCGTTAGCCATAGTCGGCTTCTTTGCTTATTACGGTTTTCACGCTTTGCCATTCGTTCGTTAGGTTATGCAGCACTTACTAACCATCATCATCCTCCTGCCCGTCGTCGGCGCGCTCGCGACGGTCGGCTACAGTCTGCTGCCGAGCAAACGCGAGTCAAACTACAAATGGATTGCGCTCGGTTTCAGCGTACTGGATTTTGCGTTGTCGCTATTACTAATTCGCGGCAGCGGCGCGGGTATCAAGGATTTTCGCTTCGTCGAAGATGTGCTGTGGATTGGTTCTATCGGCGCGCATTATCACATTGCGGTTGATGGCATCAGTCTCTGGCTGGTGCTGCTGTCAACGCTGCTGATGCCAATCGCAATTCTCTCGAGCTGGACAGCAATTCAGAAGCGGCAACTTTCCTACTACATGTTTCTGTTGCTGCTGTCGAGCGCGATGATCGGCGTGTTTGTCTCGCTCGACCTGCTACTCTTTTATCTGTTCTTCGAAGCATCACTCGTACCGATGTTTTTCCTGATCGGAATCTGGGGCGGCGAACGACGCATCTACGCGGCGATAAAGTTTTTCATCTACACCGCCGTCGGCAGCCTGCTGATGCTCGTTGCAATCATCGCGCTCTACTACATCTTCGGCACTTTTGACTATACGACGATAGTCGCCGCGATGACTGGCGGAAAACTCCTAGGCGAGCGCGCCGAATTCTGGATATTCCTCGCCTTTGCTTTTGCTTTCTGTATCAAGGTCCCGCTCTTCCCCTTGCACACCTGGCTGCCCGACGCGCATACCGAAGCGCCGACTGCCGGTTCAGTAATCCTCGCCGGCGTGCTCTTGAAGATGGGAACTTACGGATTACTGCGTTTCAATCTCGGACTCTTTCCGGACATGGCGCGCAAGTTTGCGCCGGTGATGATTACGCTCGCAGTTATCGGAATTATCTACGGGGCGCTGGTGGCGATGGTGCAGCCGGACGTGAAACGCCTGGTCGCTTATTCGTCGGTGAGCCACATGGGCTTCGTTGTGCTCGGACTTTTCTCGTTCACGGAGCTGGGCATGCAGGGCGCGCTCTATCAAATGCTCAATCACGGTGTTTCGACCGGCGCTCTGTTTCTCTTCGTCGGCTTCATCTACGAACGCAGACACACGCGCCAGATAAGCGACTTCGGCGGACTATCAACGCCGATGCCCTGGTTCGCTACACTCTTTGTGATCGCGTCGCTGTCGTCGATCGGGTTGCCGTTTCTGAACGGCTTTGTTGGTGAGTTTCTGATCATGATTGGGAGTTGGACTTCGGTCGCGGTCCAACATGCGTGGATCGTAACGATGCTTGCCGGCACCGGCGTGATCTGGGCGGCGGTGTATATGCTTTGGATGTTACAGCGAGTCGTTTTTGGAAAAGTCACAAATCCGGAGAACGCAAAACTTCGCGATCTCAACGCGCGTGAGCTGGGTCTGTTAATCCCGCTGCTCGCGCTGATGCTTTTCATGGGAGTTTACCCGCGCGTGTTTCT
This sequence comes from Chloracidobacterium sp., assembly GCA_031365905.1. Lineage (GTDB taxonomy): Bacteria > Acidobacteriota > Blastocatellia > Pyrinomonadales > Pyrinomonadaceae > PSRF01. Next base: position 5,871 of record JANLYZ010000478.1, read on the forward strand.
GGACAGGTCGCAAGCCAGCGTCGCGGAAGTCAAGGCGCGGCTCGCGACAACGCGCGCAGGCGGCGCCTTTGCAGCCGCGCCACCGGCGAAGGCAGAACACATTGGCACAGCCCGCGAAGCGGCCGGGAGCATAAAGCCTGGGGTGGAGCGAAGCGGAACCTCAGGAAAGTTAGAGTGAAGATACGAAAGCCTGCAAAGCGGGCGACAGCCATGAACATCCGTAGTTCACCGCATCGGCCGCTATCGCACGCTTCGCGCGCTCAGGTTGTTTTATTTTTAGTTAACCTGGGGTTTCACTTCGATCCAACCCAGGCTTTATGCTTTCTCCCGCTTCGCGGGTTTTGGCTTGATCGAAACTGAACAATGAATTTCTTCGCATTTCAATACACGCTACCCGACGTCAACCTCTGGCTGATCTTGCCGGAGCTCATCATCTGCATAGCCGGCGTCGCAGTGATGTTGGTTGACGCGTTCGCCAAGCCTGCACAACGTTGGATCACGGGTGCCATTTCCATCGCCGGGTTGCTTGGGGCAGCCGCGAGTTCCACCTGGTTGTGGGTATCGTGGCGCAGTGTCAGCCAGGCCTTCAACGGCATGATCGTTTTAGACGAATTGCGGCTCGGCTTCACGTTTGTATTCCTGGTTGTGTCCGGCCTCACGATCCTCGTGTCGATGGTTTGGGTCGAGCAGGAACGTCTGCCTGCCGGCGAGTTTCATTCCCTGCTGATGTTTGCCACTGCCGGCATGCTATTCATGGCGTCGGCCGGCGATTTGGTAATGGTATTTCTCGGATTGGAAATACTTTCCATCGCGACTTACGTCATGTGCGGTTTCCGCCGGACCGACGTGCGCTCCAACGAGTCGTCAATGAAGTATTTCATTCTCGGTTCGTTCTCCTCGGCCTTTCTGCTTTATGGCATTGCGTTGACATACGGAGCGACCTCAACAGCGGCGGGACTGCCAGGCACTACCAACATCGCTAAAATCGCCGAACGGCTCCCTGACGCGCAATATCCGCTGCTGCTCTTCGCGGGCGCAGCGATGATGCTGGTCGGCTTCGGATTCAAGATTGCCACTGCGCCTTTTCATGTTTGGACGCCAGACGTTTACGAAGGCGCGCCCACTCCAGTTACCGCCTTCATGGCTGCCGGACCAAAGGCCGCAGGCTTCGCCTCGTTCATGCGCGTGTTCCTGATCGCATTTCCGTTCGTCGTAGCGACCGCGAACAAGGGCGTGGCTGGACAAATTCATTCTGCCTGGCTGGGGGCGTTGTTCGTCCTGGCAATCATGACGATGACAGTCGGCAACGTGGTGGCCATCGCGCAGAACAACGTAAAGCGCATGCTGGCGTATTCGTCGATTGCTCATGCCGGCTACGCGCTCGTTGGTTTCATCGCCGCCGGCGCAGCTCCCGATCTGGAACATCGCAACGCGGCAATCGCGGCCGTGATTTTCTATCTACTTACTTATGCAGTGATGAATCTCGGCGCCTTCGCGGTGGTTCAGATCATCGCTCGTGGCGGTGACCGCCGCACCGAAGTTGAGGATTACAACGGCATTGGTTTTCAATCGCCGTGGCTCGCATTCTGTTTGTCGCTGTTCCTGCTGAGCCTGCTGGGCATGCCGCTAACGGCAGGTTTCATCGGCAAGGTCATGGTCTTTCGCGCGGCGCTGGATCAAGGGTATTTCGTGCTGGTAGTAATCGGCGTGCTCAACACTGCGGTTTCGGCCTACTACTATTTGCGGCTGATCATCGTGATGTTTTTCCGGGAGCGGACTACGGTCTGGAGCGCGCCGCAGATACCCGCCAGCATCGGCGTGGCCTTGGTCATCACCATTCTTGGCGTTTTGTATCTTGGTCTCTTCCCCGGCCGCGTGCTCAACGCACTACAGACCAAACCTCTCGCGCCGGTATCGAGGAGGTAGCGTTGACAGAATTTTGGAGTGCGCTGACCTGTCAGCGCTTTTGTTGGCTGCGACCTGTCGCAGCCCTTTGCCACTTCGATTAATTCAACGACCGAACCGCGGCGTCAAGCCGCCGCGGTCAAAGCGGCGACAGGTCGCCGCACTCCAAAGTTTGTCGAAACTCTTGAGACATGACTGCCGAAGAATACGCCGCGCAGGTTAAGACCAAACTCAAAGACGCCTGGCTGCCTTACCTTTATCGCCAACGCATCCGTAGCAAGC
>JANLYZ010000062.1:0-40119 GCA_031365905.1 Chloracidobacterium sp.
GACGAATTCTTTCGACCCATCAAGACGCTTTTTTCAATTCACAATCTTGCTTACCAGGGCGCGTTTGATCCGACAGATCTGTGGTGGCTGGGCTTCGGTGAGTCTCCAGACAAAGACGACTTCATGCTGCAAGGCGCCGCCTCTGCGTTGAAAGCCGGGCTGGTCGCAGCCGATGCGCTATCTACTGTCAGCCGCCGTTATTCCGAGGAGATACAGACCACTGAACATGGCTCCGGTCTCGATTGGTTATTGCGCGCGCGGCGCGACCGGCTGGCCGGTATCACTAACGGCGTTGACTACGATCTCTGGAACCCGGAAACAGATCCGCACATCGCGGCAAATTTCTCCGGCGACGATCTGTCTGGCAAACTAGAATGCAAACTTGATCTACTACGCCGCTTTGGCTTGCCCGCGGAGCCTGAGCGTCCCATCATTGCGATCATCTCGCGGCTGGTGGCGCAGAAGGGTTACGACCTGATACGGCAGCTCGCGGGAGAAATTCTGCAAACTGGATCGTTTTTCATTGCGCTTGGCGCGGGCGCTAAAGAGTATGAGGAGTTTTTGCAGAGTTGGCACGATCACGCGTACAACCGCGTGGGTGTCTACAAGGGCTACGCCGGCGAGCCGCTGGCGCACCAGATCGAAGCCGGCGCGGACATGTTTCTTATGCCTTCCTATTATGAGCCGTGCGGCCTGAACCAGATGTACAGCATGCGCTATGCAACCGTGCCGGTCGTTCGGGCCACTGGCGGGCTGGACGATACTGTCGAGAATTTCAATCCAACTCAAGGAACGGGCAATGGTTTTAAGTTTCACGAATACAACGCCGGGGCAATGCTTGAAAAAATACGCGAAGCCCTCTACTTTTATAGCCGACCCGAAGACTGGAAAAAGATACAATTGAACGGCCTGGCTATAGATAATTCCTGGGACGCCGCGGCGCAAAAGTATGTTCAGCTTTACCAAGAGATTATTGACTTAAAATAGCCGGAGATTCCGAGTCATCAAGAAGTTTAGAGTTCAAACTTCAGTTTGCGTTCACCTCGGGAACTAAAGCTTGAACTCTGAACGACGGGCCAGCCAGCGAAGGAGACATTCAATGTGCGACAACGTAAATGAAGTAAACGACAGCAGCTTCGAAAAGGACGTTCTGCAATCTACCAAGCCGGTGCTTGTGGACTTCTGGGCCACCTGGTGCGCCCCTTGTCGCATGCTGGAGCCCACGGTGGCTGCCGTCGCCGAAAAGTATGCCGCCACCGCGCGCGTGGTTAAGGTAAACGTTGACGACAATCCGGCAATCTCCCAGCGCTATGGCATCAAGGGCATTCCCACGTTGATTCTTTTCAAGGGCGGTAAGGAAGAAGAGCGGGTCGTCGGCGCCACTTCTAAAGACTCAATTTCACGCATGATCGAGAAACATATTGCCGGGGCGGCAACTGCGTAATCGACTTTCAATTTGTGGGCGGATTTGGTTGAGACTACTCAAACCGCGCCACACGTGTGTACTAGCAAAGTTCTGATCGCTGACTTCTGACCGCTTTTTTCTATGTCCAAAATAATTGTTGTTATCGGCGCCCAATGGGGTGATGAGGGCAAAGGCAAGATCGTCGATTTGCTTGCCGAACACTTCGACATCGTGGCGCGCTATCAGGGCGGCCACAACGCCGGCCACTCCGTGCAGGTCGGCGACAAGTCGTTCGTACTGCACCTGCTGCCGTCGGGGATTGTGCATCGCGGCAAGACCTGCGTGCTCGGCAACGGTATGGTGATCGATCCGAAAGCATTTTTTGAAGAGGCTGATCGGTTGATGTCGCAAGGGGTCGAGGTTTCGCCGGAACGTGTAAAGATCAGTTCTCGCGCTCACTTGATACTTCCCTACCATCGCGCTTTGGATCACACGAGCGAAGAACGATTGGGTAACGAGAAGGTGGGCACAACGCTGCGCGGCATTGGTCCAGCTTACGAAGATAAAGCCGGTCGGCGCGGCATACGCACCGCCGACGCGCTGGTGCCGGAAGTTCTGCGTTCGCGCATCGAACGCAATCTCGAGGACGCAAACCGGATCATCGAAGCTTATGGCGGCGAAAAGCTGGATGCAAACGAAATCTTTGACGAGATGCTGGGCTTGACTGAAAGACTCGGCGCCTTTGTCGGCGACACCACGCATTACTTAAACGTCGCCGCCACTCAAGGGAAATCGATCTTGCTTGAAGGCGCGCAGGCTACGCTGCTTGATGTCGATCACGGAACCTATCCTTTCGTTACCTCGTCAAGCACGATCGCGGGCGGGGCAATCGTGGGTACTGGCCTCGCGCCAAACCGACTGACCGGAGTGCTGGGAATCGTGCGGACTTATACAACGCGCGTTGGCGAAGGACCATTCCCGACGGAGATGGTTGAGGGCGAGGCAGAAATGGGCCAGCTCATTCGCGAGCGCGGCCGAGAATACGGCGCCTCAACCGGACGTCCGCGACGCTGTGGCTGGTTCGACGCTTTCGCGACGCGCTACGCCGCTGAGATTAACGGTTTCACTTCCGTAGCCTTGACGAAGCTTGACGTGCTAGACGCGCTGGAAGAAATAAAGGTTTGCGTTGGCTACAAATTGGATGGCCGCGAATGCGAATCTCTTCCTGCTGTTGCGCAGGACTTGCGCCGCGTAGAACCTGTCTACGAAACACTGCCGGGCTGGCAGACCTCAACCGTGGGCACAACGGAAATGAGTTCCCTTCCCGCAGACGCGCGCCGCTATGTTGATTTTCTTTCCGCGAAGATTGGCGTCGAGATCGGTTTAGTCTCAACCGGACCTGAACGCACGCAAACAATCGTCGTCAAGGATTCGGCCGTGGGACGCTGGCTGGAAGATTAGTCGCAAGTCGAACTTGGGAATGCCATAAAGTAGTTCAGAGTTCAACCTTTAGGTTGTCTTAGGAATGGACGCAAGCTGACGCTTGTACTCTGAACTACTTGAACCTTGCGGGACGTTGGACATTGGACTTTGGACTTTGGACTTTCATCTGGGTAGAATGCGATCCATCCGATTTCATGTGGGCCGATAGCTCAGTCGGTAGAGCAACTGGCTTTTAACCAGTGGGTCGCAGGTTCGAGTCCTGCTCGGCTCACCACTCGCTTAGAAGAGCACGGGCAGTCCAAAGGGGCTGCCCTTCTTTTGTGCTTTCGAATAGACGCGTATGATGCGCCGGATGACAGGCGGCGTCCGATGTGTTGTCGGTCATTAACTTCTAATGACAGTCAAGAGTTCCATAATGATCACTGGCTCGCGCGACGTTGATCGCGAAACGGCGCGCACGCTATTCGAGCAACATCTATCGCCGTTCTTATCGCAAGGCAGAACCTGGGTGGTCGGGACTGCGCGCGGGATCGACCAGTGGGCGCTAGAATGGCTGCTCGAGAATAGTGAAACCTGTTGGGCCGTAGTTCCCTACACGCGGTTTAAGCAGCCGGAGTGGGTGCAACCCCGGCTCGAGCAGGTCGATCGGATCGTTGAACTACAACTCCCCAAACGCAAGACTGCCGGCGCGATTCGAAATCGTCACTTGGTTGATCTGTGCGGAATGGTGTTTGGTTTTTGGACCGGCCAGGGGGGCGGAACCATCAAGACGCTAAAATACGCGCTGCGTCAGCGCCGGGAGGTGCACGCAATCCCGGTATTCGCGCAGGAGAAACAAAGATGACGAGAGTCGATTGGGCAGTTTCGTCATGAAATCGTGACTATCTTCGGCTATGGTGTTTTCCGCTACTCGGTTCCCCCAGAAGAAACCCTTGACGCAGGTCCATCGCACTCGCTTTGGGCCTTGATAACATGGCTTATATGATTCAATTAGGAGGAAAAGAAAGTTGACAAAGAAAATTCTTAGTCTGGCAGCGCTGGCTATTATGTGCTTCGGCACCCTTGTGTTTGCGCAGAACAGCAACAGCAGCACAACGATGCAGGGAAACGACAACATGAGCAATATGAGTATGAGCGGCAGACATGGACGACGACGCCATCGTCGAATGCACCGTCGTCATCGTCACACGCACATGGGAATGAAGATGAAGAACGCAAACGCCAACAACTAAAACAGGGTAATCAGCTGTACAACCCACAACAGAAGGCGACGACTTTTCACGAAGCGTCGTCTTCTCTTGCTGTAGGCGGGCGTCAACTGAGCCCTAGTTTAGCTCGCAGCATCCATTACCCCTCAGCTTAAGAGGCCCTTGCGCTTCTCGGTCTCCTCCGCCAGTCGTTTCAAGTTCAGCAGTTGGCGACGCATCATTATGAGGTCTCCCCACGGCAGCAGAACTCGCATCATCCTCCCATAGAGTCCGCGCGGATATTTGGCAATTACCCTGACGAGCAGGCGGCAGCTTCGTGTCGAACGATCGTGACCGGGAACCAGCACGTAACTCAGCACGATGTCGCCAAACGTTCGGGAGGCGCGGGCCTTTCCTTTCAATCGCAGAGTCAGGTGGCGATCTTTTTCAAACCCGGTGAGCTTGAAGATGCGCATGACGTCCTGACCAATGGCGAGGTTGTTGAGACCGGGAGTCAATTCGCGCGGACTCTGTCTTCCGCCGTTATCAAGCCAATCGTAGCTGTATGGCGCAACCCGCATCTGACAGAGCCAACGAAACAGAGTCTTGGGTGAGGCATTAACGGTGACACCGCGATACAACGCGTCGTAGGGTTGCGAAATGAGGTCGTCGCAAGGAAACGCGAGTTGTCGTTCTTCTGGCTGCGTGCCCCACGTTTTGCTGATTGACGACATTGCTATTCTTCCGGGGTAGTCTAACTGCCAAAACGCCGAGGACGCCAAGAAGATCTACTGGTTCAGGTTAGAAGCCGACCTGTTTTCATTACCAAGTTGGCTTTAGCCCGGCGATCACATTGTTGGATTCGGACTGAAAACCGTTTAAACGGTTTCAGGTTAATTTCGCAGCTTGGAATCACCGGACTAAAGTCCGGTGCTGATGAGATTGATTTTTGACAAAATCAACCAGTACCCAGGAAGACGTCGACTATTCTAGTTGCAAAGTTCTCCTCGCCTGATCTACGTTCTTGCGCCCAAACTGAAATGGAAAAGGAATCCACAGTCCAGACACTCGAAGAACGCAATGAGGCGTTGTTCCTTAGGCTGCGGCGCCACGAGTGGCGAATGGTTGCGCTCGTCATCTCCATCAAGGCGCTGTTGTTCCTTTTCGCAGGCCAGAGCTATCAGGTACTCGAGGATCAGCGCATCGTCGGAGTGCGTGGCTGGCTGGAGATTTGGAACCGCTGGGACGCTATCAACTATCAGAAGTTGGCGCAGTTTGGATACGGCGCAACCGGCGAGCTGAAACCGCTGCTGGTTTTTTATCCCCTGTATCCCTGGACTGTCAGGCTGTTCTCCTTTTTCACACGCGATTATTTGTTGAGCGCCTTCGTCGTCTCGACGCTTGCGTCTTTAACCGCTGCAATCGTGCTGCTCCGTTTGGTTGAACTCGACTACCGCAAAGAGACAGCCCAGCGCGCCGTCTGGTTTTTATTCATCTTCCCCACTAGCTACTTCCTCCATATTGGTTACACCGAGAGCTTGTTTCTGATGTTGGCGCTCGCTTGCGTGTATGCGGCGCGCAAACAGAGCTGGTTTGCGGCTGCGGTGTTTGGCGCGCTCGCTTGCCTGACGCGCGCCAACGGCTTGGTGCTTGGTCCGGTGCTGGTAATGGAGGCGGCATATCAATATCGAAGGACGCGCCGCTGGCAATGGCAATGGCTCTGCATTCCGCTGATGGCTTTCGGCTTCGGCGGCTACCTATTGCTCAACAAGCATGTGACGGGCGATCCTTTTGCCTTCACTTCCTTGATGCAACAGTTTTTCACCAAGTCGCTCTCTTCGCCAATCACTGGCATCGACAATGCGATCGGCAGCGTGATGATTCGCGCTCCGGGCGAAGCAGAAATGATCGGCATGCAGGAAGTTTTGTTTATCGCGATCGGTTTCTTTTGCACGATCGTTAGCTGGGTCAAGTTGCGACCGGCATACAGCGTGTGGATGACGGGTAACTGGTTGCTGTTCGTTTCTGTAAGTTTCGTGCTGAGCGTGCCGCGCTACACGCTGACAATGTTTCCTATCTACATTCTCTTTTCCCTGTTAGCAGTGAGACGCTTGTGGTTCGCAGTGATAACGGTCTGGTCAATCCTCTATCTATCGTTCTTCGCGAGCATGTTTGCCTGGGGCCACTGGGCGTTCTAACTGAGTATCAGCCGCGAATTTACGCAGGTGAACGCGGATCAGAAAATAACCGAGGCACACAAACCTATTTTATGCCTTCCTGATCCGCGTTAGTCTGCGTGAATCCGCGGCTAATATTCCTTCTCTCCTCTGCTTGTCAATAGATAGACTCGACGCGTTCCACCATCTACAATGCCCCGGACCAACGCAGTTCAGTTTCTCAAACAATCAACCGAACAGGAGCCAACCATAATGCGCCGAAGTCATTCACGCGTGGTGATTTTTGCAAACGCTGTCCGAACTCTGACGCTGGTGTTTCTGTGCGCGCTGGTCGCGACGGCGCAACCGGCGACTGCCCGAAGCTCAGCAGCAGACTCGCCTGAACAAAAGACCCAAGCCTACTTCGAAACAATTAAAGACTCCCCGGCAAGACTTTGGGCTTTCCTGCTCGGTATGCCGAAGGGCGGCGATTTGCACAGTCATGTCTCCGGATCAATTTATGCCGAGTCGTACATTCAGTGGGCGGCAGAGAACGGATTGTGTGTGAACAACCAGACCATGGCGTTGTCAGTGCCGCCAATGAAATCCGTCTGCGATCCCAAACAAAATCAAATGGCAGCCAGCACGGCGCTCACCAACTCAGTGTTTTTCCAGCAACTCGTCGATGCCTGGTCAATGCGAAACTGGCAATTTTCAGGCGACACGGGCCACGATCATTTCTTCAACGCCTTCGGCAAGTTTGGTCCAGCCACCTGGGACCAGACGGGACGGATGATCGCTGAGGCGGCTTCGCGCGCTGCTCACGGCCATGTGCTTTACCTCGAACTAATGCTGACACCCGATGGCACGATGTCGAGCGGCATGGGCCAACAAGTTCCCTGGGACGGCAACGTTGACAGCACCCTGAACAGACTGAAGAACGCCGGTATTTCGAAAGCCGCTGCGGCTGGAGTTAAGAACTTGCAAGACGCGGAAAAGCAAAAGGACCAGTTGCTGAAGTGTGGCACGCCACAAGCAGATCCCGGCTGCTCGGTGACGATCCGCTACATCGCGCAGGTTTCGCGCGGTGGCGCGCTCGGTTCGGTCTTTGCGCAGATGGTGACCGGATTCACGCTGGCGAGTGATCCCAGCTCAAAAGTTGTCGCACTGAATTTGGTGCAGGGCGAAGACAGCGCCGCCTCGATGCAAAATTTTTCAGTCCAAATGGAGATGTTGCATGACCTGCACGCTCTCTACCCGCAAGCACATCTCACCCTGCATGCCGGCGAGCTAGCCCCCGGCCTCGTGCCGGCCGACGGTTTGAAGTTTCATATTCGCCAATCGGTTTTGGTTGCGGGCGCCGAGCGCATCGGCCACGGCGTGGACGTCATGCACGAAGATCGGCCCGGCGAACTGTTGGAACAGATGGCGAAGCGTCAGGTGTTGGTGGAAATCTGTCTTTCGAGCAACGACTTGATTCTCGGCATCAAAGGACCGCAGCATCCGCTCGCAACTTATATGAAGTATGGAGTGCCGGTGGCGTTGGCGACGGATGACGAAGGAGTTTCACGTTCAGAGATCTCACGCGAATTTTTGCGGGGAGTGCAGGACCAGAAACTGGGATACGTGCAGCTAAAAATGATGGCGCGAAACAGTCTTCAGTATGCGTTCATCTCGGGCGCCAGCTTGTGGGCTGATAATGATCGGGCGCGCAGGTTTACGCCCGTGAGCCAGTGCGCTCAGGATATCGCGACGATGAAGCTAACAACCCAGGGCTGCCGCCAGTTCATCGAAAGCAGCGAGAAGGCAAAGCTGCAATGGCAACTTGAAGCTGACCTCAAAGCGTTTGAGCGTGGTTTCTAAACGAGCAAAAGAACAAATAAGAGAGTCACTAAAAGGAGCGCTTATGCGATCAGTCCTGCTGCTAGTTTTCCTAATGTTCTCCGTCTCGAGCGGCATGCAGGCGCAACAGCCAGCTAATGCATCGGCGCCACGAAATGATCTTAAGCCGGTCGAAGACGACTTCGTCATTCCTAACTTTCATTTTCGCAGCGGCGAGGTCTTACCAGAGCTAAGAATTCATTACCGCACCCTCGGCACACCCAAGCCAGACAATGCGGGCGTGGTGCGCAACGCAGTTTTGATTGGACATGGCACAGGCGGATCTGGAAACCAGTTTCTGTCTCCACAGTTTGCCGGTGTGGTCTTCGGGCCGGGACAACTCCTTGATGCGACGCGTTATTTCATCATTCTTCCCGACAGCATAGGGCATGGCGGTTCAAGTAAGCCAAGTGACGGGCTGCACGCGCACTTTCCCCATTACACCTACGACGACATGGTGGCAGCTCAGTATGAACTCCTAACGAAGAAGCTGGGCGTAAATCGTTTGCGCCTGGTAATGGGCACGTCAATGGGCGGCATGCAGACGTGGGTTTGGGGCGAAGCTTACCCGGATTTCATGGATGCGTTGATGCCGCTGGCAAGCAATCCGATTGAGATTGCCGGGCGTAATCGTATCTGGCGCCGCATGGCTATGGATGCAATCCGCGATGATCCGGAATGGATGGGAGGGGAGTACAAAACGCAGCCGACGCGGGGTCTAATTGCTGCGGAAAACCTTTTGCTTCTTGCCGGTAGCGCGCCTTTGTTCTGGCAGAAGCAGGCGCCGACGCGCGAGACGGCTGACAAGTTTTACGCGGACCGATTGCAAGCAACAGTGCCACGACTTGACGCGAATGATTTGCTCTATCAGCTCAACTCTTCGCGTGAATACAATCCAGCACCGAAACTGGAGACGATCAAAGCGCCGCTACTGGCTATCAATTCTGCCGACGATTTCATCAACCCTCCTGAGTTGGGTGCGATAGAGCGGGAAATCAAACGCGTCAAGCGGGGCCGCTTCATTATGCTTCCGATTACGGATGAAACCCGGGGTCACGGCACACACACCCTACCTGCAATCTGGCAACAGTATTTGAAAGAGTTGCTGGAACAGTCAAGACCATAATGCGAGGCTTGTCGGCGGGCATGTGACTGAGTGCGGTCGGTTCACAATTCGTCGAACATGATTTCGTCAACATAGCACCAGCCCCAGGCTTCACCGGGTTGGTGCGACTTGATGATCGGGTGACCCACGGCGTGAAAATGTTTGGTGGCATGTTTGTTTGGTGAAGAGTCGCAGCAACCCACGTGGCCGCAGGTTAGGCACAGACGCAGGTGCATCCACTCTGCGCCGATGCGCAGACAATCTTCGCAACCGCGAGCGCTCGGCGTTACCTCTTGAATTTGATCCAGATGTGGACAAGTCTCTGTCATGGTTCCTCTTCGTGCAGAACCGCTCGCGGTAGCGAGCGGATGCCACATTCACTCTTGGAAACTCATTGAAATCGCCTTGAGTCCGGCATCCGCTCGCTACCGCTCGCGGTTCCGCATTCAGCCAAACGGTTCTTCCAGCGACGGGCTCTGCGGCGTGAAAAACTTCGGCCCGTGCTCCGTGATGTAGAGGCAATCTTCCAGCCGAATTCCGAATTCACCATAGATCACAATCGTTGGTTCATCACTGAAACACATTCCCGGTTGAATCGGCGTCTTGTTGCCGCGCACAAAATTTGTCCACTCATGACCATCGAGGCCGATGCCATGTCCGGTGCGATGCGGTAATCCGGGCGTTTTGTAATCCGGACCAAAGCCGGCATCGGTGATTACTTTGCGCGCAGCCGCGTCAACCGCTTCACACGGTACGCCAATCTTCGCCGCTGCGAAACCTGCATCCTGCGACTTGCGCTCGAGGTTCCAAATGTCCTTCATCCGCTGCGTCGGTTTGCCGAGGACAAACATGCGCGTAATGTCTGACTGGTAACCTTCAACACTACAGCCGCCGTCCATCAACACGATGTCGCCCTCCTTTAGCTTCTGCGGAGTGCTGCTGCCGTGCGGAAACGCCGTGTATTTGCCGAAGCTGCAAAAGACTCCGCCCTGTACACCCAGCGCGCGAAAAGCCGCCGCGCAGTTACTCGCAAACTCGTCTTGCGTCATCCCTTCGCGCGCGCTTTCGACCGTCGCTTTGTAGGCAAGCAGCGTTAAGTCATTGGCCTTTTGCATCAGTGCAATCTCGGCGGGAGATTTGAACATACGACCACCCGCGGTCACCGGCGTTGCGCTCACGAATTGCAACGCGGGCGCGGCCTTGCGAATGCCGTCGTAAAGAAAAAAGCGCACCCGCTCTTCAATGCCAACATGCCCGATGCGTATTCCCCGATCGCGAAAGATTTCGGCCACCCGCTGGTAGGGACTCTCGTCTTCTTCCCAGGTGCGAATGTCTTTGCCCATCGCGATCAATTCGCGCGCGCGTTCTTCTTCAAACTTCGGACACACCCATGCAATCTCGCCGCCCACGGGAATTACGAGGGCAAGCATTCTCTCGCTCGTGGCCCAGCGCATGCCGGTGTAATAAAACATGCTGGCGCCCGGCTCGACATAAATCGCATCGATCTTGTTTTCGCGCATCAAACGGCGCGCCTTCTCAATTCGTGATCTACGCTCATCCATTGAGATGGGAACGATGTCGTCCATCATCTTTTGTAGTTTGCGGATCTGTGACGGCAACTCGCGTTGTTGGAAGGCATCAGCATCTGACGCGCCCAAAGTCGGAGCAGCGTTGTTCAAGAGCGTCGCGCCCGCCAGACCGGCAGACAATCGCAGAAAGTCCCTTCTATCAGTGCACATGATTTTCCTGGTTGGGTCGTATTCAGTCTGAAACTTCCGCGCGACATGCTACCTGAGTACTCCGGATTGTTCAAAACAATTTGGCGGGAGCAATGCTTGTCGCGACCCGGAACTGCTTAATAAGAAGGTTCGCGCGAATTCTCGCCGAATATGAAATTATGGTAGATTTGTTTCGCTCTAATTTGCAGACGAACTCAATTAAAGGATTTAATCAATGGAAAACGAAACGAAGGCTCCGGTGATTTCATTCGACGTTCGTGTTAAGCCGGGACGCGCCGGCACTGATCCGGAAGCTCCTGACTGGGAAGTGTGTGAACTGGAAGACGGCGTGATCAAAAACAACGCCGACATCTACGACAACATGACGCTCGCCGAAGCTAACCAGATTGCGGGCATGTGGAGATCGAAGAAAGAAGAAGGCGAGGCAGCGGCGGCTCAGGTAGAAACCACGCAGTAGGACAGACATTCTTGTCTGTCCTGCTATGCCAGAGATTTGGCATTGAGTAGAAATCGCTCTCCTCGCTTTAGACTTGGAAATATCACCAGGACAGGCAAGAATGCCTGTCCTACTTATGTTCTACCGGCGTCATCTCCCTCACTGGCAAAAAGCCAATAGCGCTCTTTTTATTACGTGGCGACTCTACGGCTCTTTACCGCGCAAAACCGTCGCTAGCTACCTCACGAGCAATAATTCTGGGAAAAGATTCTTGTTACTGGATCGCGAGTTGGACAAAGCCCGATATGGTCCTACTTGGCTGAAGGATGCTCTATTGGCGAAGATTGTTGTGGACTCTTTCAATCACGGGGCCGAACATCTAGAACTCTATCGGCTGAGCGCGTACGTCGTAATGTCTAACCATGTACACATCCTCCTGTGGCCCAAAGCACGTCTGTCAAGAATTACAAAATCGCTCAAGGGCTACACTGCCCGCGAATGTAATGGGTTGCTAGGACGAACTGGTGAGGCGTTCTGGCAAGATGAATCCTTTGATCACGCGGTGCGAAGCGAAGATGAGTTTTATCGAATCAAAGGATATATCGAACGGAACCCAGTGAAAGCCGGACTAGTCAAGACTCCTGAAGATTGGCCTTGGTCGAGCGCTACCAAGTAGGACAGACATTCTTGTCTGTCCCTTTCCCAAAATTGCGTTGCGATAGAAATGGACAGGCAGGAATGCCTGTCCTACACTGGAAGTTGATCTACCGTAAACGTCTTCAACTGCCAGTCCTGACCCTCAGCAACCACTGCCGCCACATAACCCGCGGGCACTGCGACTGATTGCATCGACCAGCGCGTGACTTCCCCGGGATCCTTAGGATTACGCAGCAGCGCCGCCACCTCGCCTGGGCCGAGCGACACATCGAATTCATCGAGCGGCAGCGACAGTCCTTCACCCCGCGCTTTGATATAGGCTTCCTTGCGCGTCCAGCAATCGAAGAAGGCCTGCTTTCTTAGTTCAAACGGCAGTTTCATCAGCACGTCAACCTCGGTTTGCGAAAAGAAGCGCTCAGCAATTTCCTCGTCGGCCAAATCCTCACGGATAAACTCGAGATCAATTCCCACTTCACGCTCACGAGTAAACGCGTAGATAGCCATTCCGTGCGAATGGGCAAGATTGAAATTGAGCGAGCCGCGCTGACTCTCGTCAAGCGCAGGCTTGCCTTTTTCGGCGTAAGAAAATCGAAGTTCCGCGGGCTCGACAGCTAAATAAGAAGCGAGAAGTTTTCGTAACCAGCCGCGTGCGACCGTGTAGTGGTTTCTATCCTTGTCGAAGTGAAAACGAGCGGCGCGTGAGAGTTCGTCTACCGCCAGCAGGGGTTTCAAACTGTCCGGGGCGTAATCATCAAGTGTCGCCAGCCAAACATGAACTTCGTCCGCACGCAATTCGAGTGGCGAAATGAGACCGGCAGAATTATCAGGAGAATCTTTGCTCAAGCTCTCGGCATTATCTAACAACATGCGACAACTCTGCTACGCTCCGGTTCGATTCCGCAATGCCGACCACTACCTTGCGTTTCCCCACAAACGGTTTGCGACCGTGCGCAGTCAGCATATTGTCGAGCATTAGCACATCGCCTTCACGCCAGGGGAAAACGATTGAGAGGTCGTCATATACCTGCATTATCTCATCCAACATCGCCGGGTCGATCGCTGAGCCGTCCGCGAAGTAGACGTTGCGCGGCAGATTCTGTTCGCCGTAGGCAGCCAACAACCAGTCGCGAACTTCGGCGGACAAACGGGAGACGTGGAATAGATGCGCCTGGTTAAACCAAACCAGCTCGCCCGTGCGGGGATGTGTCGCAACCACCTGCGCCTTTTGTCGCGTGCGAAGTTGATTCTCGCCAATCCATTCAAACTCCATCCCTGCCTTGCGACAATAATCCTCAACCATCGCCTTGCTTGACGTTTGAAACACTTCCTGCCATGACAGGTCGAGGCCGGTGCCGTAGTTACGCACATACATCAAACCCTGGCGCAAAAAACACTCGCGAATCTCCGGCGCGATTGACTGGTAGATCCGGCGACAGTCGGCTAGCGGCGTTTCCCCTCCCTGCTCCGCAACTTGCATCGCAAAGAATGACAGCTTCATCGGCCAATTGCGCGTGTAGGAGTTTTCGTTGTGCAGGGGCAGGTTCTGATGCGCGGGATATTCGGTTGACGAATAGATGCGGCCACTGACTACGTGACGAGGCGTGGAACGATACGAGTAATCGAGCAATGGTCCAGACACCTTGCCAATCAATCGTTCGAATTCTGCTTCGGAGGAGAAGCCAAAGTCGCGGAAAAGAATCGCGCCGTTTCGCAACAAGTAACTCTCAACAAAGCTCGCATTGGCGGCGGCCCATTCAACCAGATCAACTTCAGCGGCGACTGGCCGAACAATCAATGGCAACGGACTGCCCGGTCGCAAATAGCTAAGCGTGACCTGTTGTAGTGCGATGTCGCTGGCCGATCTGGCGAAGTGATAAGTGCTCATATGCCGCTTTGCTATGCTGATTCAGAAAGCAGATGAAAAATACTTCGGCACACACGAGCCGGAGATAACTTCAACCACTCGCGGGACAAACCTGCTGGAACTCCTGGGTAGTAGTTAGAAACTGCCAAACGCGCTGACTTGCCAGAAATGGCTGGCCTATGGGCCCATCGGATGTTCCGTCGCGATTTACGCCGCGCGCGCTGCTGCGGACTTCGCGTCTTCCACCTGATCGAGGCAGCCTCGCAGGTCGTCGGCAAGTACGCTGACGTGCGGCTCCTTGATGAGGTTGATATGGTTTCCCGAAATCTCGTGGACGTCTACGCCACCGGCAGCAAGCGTGCGCCAGCCGTCAAGCAAATCGAAACTCGTCGTCAGATCTCCGCTCGCCCAAAACAACGAGACGCGTCCCGCATAAATTCGCGGCACATAATTCCGCGCCGCCAGGTAATTCAGTCCTTCGATGTTGCGCAACGTCGCCGGCAAAGCCCGATTGAATCTTCGGAGCCGATAAGCTCGGCGCCATATCTGTTGCTTCAGCTTGGCGGGCGCAAACTGTAACTTGTTAAATAGATAAGTAAGCTTTTCTTTACCCTTGAGCTTGATCAGGTTATCGGCGTGACACTTCATTCTCTTTGCAAAGCGCCGGGCCACGTAAGTTCGCGAGTTCGAATCTGGTTGCAGCTTGAAGTGACCCAGCGGGTAACTGTCGAGCAACGCCAGCAGATCCACTTGTTCACCTTGATCGCTTAACTGGCAGGCCATCTCGAAAGCGATCATGCCGCCCAGGGAGTGACCACCAAGCAAATAAGGACCTGACGGTTGTACGACCCGCATCTCTTTGATGTAGTGCGTCGCCATTTCGGTAATGCTCGCGAGTGGCGTTTGCCGGCCGTCGAGACCAACTGATTGAAATGCATAGAAGGGCTGATCAGGTCCAAGATGACGCGCCAGATCGTGATACTCGATCACGTTACCGCCCACGGCATGGACACAGAAGAGCGGGCGCTTGCCATTGCTGACTGAATAATCAGCGGCCTGTATTGTCACGAGCGACGACCAGTTGTCCTTCGTTGTTTCCTCGCCAAGGATGTGAGCAAGTTGGGCAACCGTCGGCGCCTGGAAGAGCGCTGCCAGAGGCAGATGCGCGCCGATCACTTTCTCAATGCGCGCAAACAAGCGAACCGCGAGCAGCGAGTGGCCGCCCAACTCAAAGAAGTTGTCGTTGATTCCTACGCGAGGAACACGCAACACTTCGGCCCAGATACTTGCGAGCTGTTGCTCCGCTTCCGTTCGCGGCTTGACGTAACTCTGTTTCACTTGCGCGTCAAACTCGGGCGCGGGCAAACCGCGACGATTCACCTTTCCACTGGGCGTCAACGGAAACTCCGCGAGTTCAACCACGTGTGCCGGGGTCATGTAATCAGGCAATGTCGTCTGAACAAAAGCGCGTAACTCCTGCTGGTCAATCTTTGCCCCAGCCGTGGGCACGATGTATGCAACCAATCGCCGATCACCGGTTGCATCTTCATGAGCCACGACCAGACTTTCATGTACGTCTCGATGCCCGCGTATTACGGTTTCGATTTCGCCGAGTTCGATCCGGTGGCCACGAATCTTCACCTGGTAATCCGCGCGCCCACGGAATTCCATATTGCCGTCTTCCTGATAACGCACAAGATCGCCGGTGCGAAACATTCTGGCGCCTGGTTGGCGGCTGAAAGGGTCGGGAAGAAACCGTTCCGCAGTGAGATCAGGACGATCGAAATAACCGCGCGCAACTCCGGCGCCCGCGATGTAGAGCTCGCCGCAAATACCCACTGGCACTGGTTCAAGAGAATCATCAAGGATGTAAGCTGCGGCGTTGTCGATTGGTCGACCGATTGGAATATTGCTGAGCTGATTCGTTTCTCCGACAACATAACACGTCACGTCGGCCGCAACTTCCGATGAGCCGTAGAGGTTGATGAGCACTGCCTCGGGAAGTCTCTGTTTGAAAGCTTGCGCGAGCTCAAGCGACAACGATTCGCCACTGCACGTCCAGTATTTCAAGCGCGGCAGCTTTACGGCGAGATCTGTTTCTAGTTCGAGGAGCACGCGCAACAACGAGGGCACGAGAATAAGCCGCGTGACTTCCTGGGCACAGAGTATTTCAATCAGTCGCCGTGGATCCTTTGCTGCCTCATCGGGAATGATGACCAACCGGATGCCGCGCAGCAGTGAACCAAAACTTTCCCAGATCGAGTCGGCAAAACTAAGCGTGGTTTTTTGACAACACGCTTCACCGGCTGCAAACGGAAACTCGCGCCACATCCAGGCAAAGCGATTGATCGCCGCGCGATGCGGACCGACAGAGCCTTTTGGCTTTCCCGTCGAGCCGGAAGTGTAAATCAAATAAGCAGCGTTCTCAGGCGTTGCCGCACTGGCTGGCGCCGCTTCGTTCTCGCGTGCGACTTCTCCCCAGCGCGTGTCAAGACAAATGATCTCAGCCGCAGAAATCGGCAAGCGATCAAACACTCGTTGTTGGGTCAGCACAACCGGCGCGCGCGAATCCTCCAGCAGGAAGGCGACACGTTCGGCCGGATATGAAGGATCGACAGCGACGAAAGCGCCGCCCGCCTTTAGTATTCCCAGCAGCGCCACAATGGTTTCGATGGAGCGCTCCATGCAAATGGCGACGATCACTTCCGGCCCCACACCATGTCGTTGCAGGTAGTGCGCAAGCTGATTAGAGCGCGCGTCTAACTCTGCAAAAGTAAGCTCTCGTCCTTCGTAGCCGACGGCGACAGCTTCCGGTGTTTTCGCTGCCTGCTCGGCGAAGAGTTCATGGATACATCGATCCGGAAAAGCAACGCGCGTATCAGTCCACTCGGCAAGTTGGCGCCGGTCCACGTCATCCAGCAACGACAATTCGCCGATGCGTTGATCTGGATTCGCCACGGCTGCGGCCAGCAACGTTTCGAAGTGTCGGCTCATTCGCTCAATGGTTGTCGCATTAAATAGGTCGGTATTGTATTCAAAAGTCAGCCGCATGCCTTCGGCTGTTTGCCCAACGTAAAGAGATAGATCGACCTTAGCCGTGCCGCCTTCGAGATTGAAATCCTGCACATCGAGCGAGGGCAACGTGAGGCTTATCTCGGGCGCGTTCTGATAGACAACCATCACCTGAAACAGCGGCATGTGACTCAGGCTGCGTTCAGGTTTTACTTCTTCAACTAACTTTTCAAACGGCAGATCCTGATGAGCATAGGCCTGAAGCGCAACTTCGCGGACGCGCCCCAATAGTTCGCGAAAACTCGGATTGCCGGAAAGATCGGTCCTGATCACGAGTGTATTAACAAAGAATCCGATCAGGTCTTCCGTCTCGCGGCGCGTGCGGTTTGCGATTGGCGTTCCCAGGACGATATCTTCCTGATTCGCGTAACGTCGCAGCAGTGTCTGGAACGCCGCCAGCAACGTCATGAATTCTGTCGAGCCCGTCTGCCGGCTCAGTTCCGCCAGCGCATCGCTCAACTTCTGAGGCAAGAATATTGAGTGGCACGCTCCATTGAATGTTTGCAGAGCGGGACGCGGCCGGTCGGTTGGCAACTCAAGGACGGCTGGAGCGCCGCTTAGTTGTTTCTTCCAGTAGACTGTTTGCGTCTCAAGCGCCTGGCCTTGCAGCCATTCACGCTGCCACACGGCAAAATCAGAATACTGAATTGGCAGAGCAGCGAGCGATGAAGTCTCGCCCTGACCAAACGCTTCATACAATGCGCCCAGCTCGCGAAATAGCACGCTCATCGACCAGCCGTCGCTGATTATGTGATGCATCGTGAGCAGCAACACGTGATCGTGCTCGTCGAGTTGGAGCACAGTGGCGCGCAGCAGTTGATCGTTAACCAGATCAAACGGACGCTTCGCTACTTGCGTCGCTACCAGTTGCGCTGCCACCTCGCCCTGACCTTTGAGATCGACCAGCGACACCGCGAACTGCTGGGGCGCGGAGATGGTTTGCACCGGCTCTTCGCCAATCAGTTTGAAGTTGGTTCGCAACGACTCGTGCCGCGCGACGATTGTCGAGAGCGCTTGGCTGAGCACCGACACATCAAGCGGGCCCGCTATCCGCACTGCTTTCGAAATGTTGTAGGAGCCGTTTGCACCTTCAAGTTGCTCCAGGAACCAAAGCCGCTGTTGCGCAAAGGACAGCGGCAGCGCTTCTCGGCGCTCTGCCCTTGGGATGGCCATTATCTCCTGGGCGCTCGAGAGGAGCTCAATTCTTTGCGCCAGTTGCGGCACCGTTGGCGCTTCAAACAAAGCGCGCAATGGCAACTGGCTGCCAAATGTTTGCAGCACGCGCGAAACAACCTGCGTCGCCAATAGCGAGTGTCCGCCCAATTCAAAAAAGTTGTCGTTAACGCCAACGCGGGAAACTCGCAACACTTCTGCCCAAATACCGCACAACAATTCTTCTACCGGCGTGCGCGGTAGCACATAGCTGTCCTGCCTTTGCGCTTCGTAATCCGGCGCCGGCAACGCGCGCCGATCCACTTTGCCGGTGGGTGTCAGCGGCAGTTCCGTCAGCTCCAACACCAGCGAAGGGATCATGTAGTCCGGCAGTTTGTCCTGAAGGAACGCGCGCAATTGGGCGGCTTCCGCCCCTCTCCCTTTGCGGGACGGTTCGGTCTGCGTGACAACGTAGGCAAACAATCTCTTGTTGCCCGGCGCATCTTCGCGCACAACCACCACAGCATCGCGCACCGCTTCGTGTTGCCGCAACGCCGCTTCAATCTCACCGAGCTCGATACGGAAGCCACGCAGCTTCACCTGATCATCGGTCCGGCCCAGATACTCAATGTTTCCATCCTCGAGGTAGCGCGCGAGATCGCCAGTCTTGTAGAGTCGCGCGCCGGGATCATTGCTGAAAGGATTACAGATAAACTTTTCCGCGGTCAGCTCCGGACGATTGAGGTAGCCACGCGCGAGGCCATCGCCGCCGAGGTGCAATTCTCCCGGCGCTCCGATCGGCGCCAGATTCAAATGCCGGTCGAGCACATAGGCAGTCGTGTTCGCAAGCGGTCGTCCAATCGGAAGTTTCTGCCCCTCTGGCTCAGCAGTAGACGCGTCCCACTTCGTAGCGACGATGGTCGCTTCCGTTGGTCCGTAAGTATTGACGAGGCGTACATTCGATCCCGTCTGTTGCTGCCAAACTGACAAGCGCTCCGGGAGGGCGCGCTCGCCGCCGATGATTACTACGCGCAGCGCCGCCGGCAATGGCAGTCGAACTCGCTCGAACTCGGCGACAATCTCATGCCAGTAAGCTGTCGGCAGATCCAAAATGGTAATGTCCCAATCGTCGCAGGTGCGCAGGAATTCGGCGACTGAATTGAGCATCTCTTCCGTGCGCAAGACCAACGTGGCCCCGGACAAGAGGCAGGGAAAGATTTCTTCAGCGCTCGTATCAAAATTCAACGAGGCAAACTGGAGCACCTTGTCGCCCGCGCCAAGTTCGTAATCCGTTTTAGCGTTGACAGCGAAGTTAACGAGCGACTGGTGCGCGATCATCGCGCCCTTTGGCGTGCCGGTTGAGCCTGAAGTGTAGATTACATAGGCGAGGTTCTCAGCAGTCGTCACCGGCGCCGGGTTGTTCGTACTCTCAGCGGCAATTTGTTGCCACTCAGCGTCGAGACACAAAACGCTTCCGCTAAAGTCGGAAAGAACTTCGGTTACTTTCTCTTGCGTCAGCACCAGCGAAACCCGCGCGTCAGTCAGCATCAGGTTCAAGCGCGTGCGTGGGTAGTTGGGATCGAGCGGGACGTAAGCGCCGCCGGCCTTGAGAACACCGAGTACCGCGACAAGCATTTCGAGCGAACGCTCGACGCAAATGCCAACCAGCGATTCGGCGCGGACACCGCGCGCTCTCAAGAAATTCGCGAGTTGGTTTGCGTGTTGATTGAGTTCGCGGTAAGTCAGGCTTTCGTTGTTGGAGACCACGGCCACCGCGTCTGGCGTTTGCTCAACCTGCGCCTCGAATAATTGGGGCAGGCAAATATCGCGCGGGTAATCTCGTTCGGTGTTGTTCCACTGAAGCAAGAGCTGTTCGCGCTCAACTTCGGTCAACGGCGCCAGCTCGGAAATATTCTGAGTGGGATCGTCAACCACTTTTTCCAATAAGAGCTGGAAGCGTTCGGCAAGGCGCGCGATAGTAGACGCAGCGAAGAGATCAGATTTGTACTCGAATACGCAGGCAAGTCCGTCGGGAGTCTCGCGGGCCTCGAGCGTAAGATCGAGCGGTGCCGTCGGGTTGTGAAGGTCTTCTCTGCTGATGTCCAAACCGCTCAGAGATAACTCCGATGCTATCGCGTTCTGGAAAACAAACATCACCTGGAACAGCGGCGTGTAACTGAGGTTTCGTTCCGGCTGCAACTCTTCGACGAGCTTCTCGAAGGGCGTTTCCTGATGAGCGTAGGCGCCGAGCGCCACGTCCCTCACCTGCCGAAGAATTTCGCTGAAAGTTGGATCCCCGGCAAACGAAGTTCGCAACACGAGCGTGTTAATGAAGTGCCCGATTAGATTTTCAGTTTCGAGGCGGTTGCGTCCGGCGATCGGAGAACCCACTACGATGTCATCCTGGCCGCTATACTGAGCCAGCAAAGTTTGGAAGGCCGCTAGCAGGATCATGAAAAGCGAAACGCCCTTAACTTGGCTGAGCAGGGCAAGACGGTCACGGAGTTTCACAGGCAACAGCAGGGCTTGATGTGCGCCTCGCACCGTCGGTCCCGCCGGACGCGGGTGATCAGTCGGCAGCTCAAGCAGCGGCGGCGCGCCAGCCAGTTGCTGTTTCCAATACTGTAGTTGTTTTTCGAGCGTGCCGTTTTGCGCCCAGGTGCGTTGCCACAATGAATAGTCAGCATACTGAATTGGCAGTTCAGGAAGTTGCGGTTCCTGATTTTTCACAAAAGCATCGTAGAGCGTCTCGAGTTCGCGAGAAAATATTCCCATCGACCAATCATCAGCGACGATGTGATGCATCGTGATCAGGAGAACATGCTCTTCCGCATCCAGACGGATTAACGTTGCCCGCACTAGCGGTCCGCGCGCGAGGTCAAACGGCCGGCGCGATTCTTCCTGTAACAGTACCCGCAGTTCCGGCTCGCG
Source organism: Chloracidobacterium sp. (assembly GCA_031365905.1). Classification (GTDB taxonomy): domain Bacteria; phylum Acidobacteriota; class Blastocatellia; order Pyrinomonadales; family Pyrinomonadaceae; genus PSRF01. The sequence goes on from JANLYZ010000062.1 coordinate 21,029, forward strand.
CTCGGTGATCTCACTCAGATTGATCTCGACAAGCTCGAATTTTTGATCCGCGACAACAACCTGCACGGGTTCACCGTCAAGGGATGAGAAGACCGTGCGCAGTGACTCGTGACGGCCAATCAACCTGTTCAATGCCTGCTGCAATGCCGGGACGTTGAGCCTGCCCCGCATACGCAGCGCGCGAAAGATGTTGTAGAGCGAGGTGTTTGGCGTCAGGCTGTCCAGGAACCAAAAACTTTGCTGGCCAAAAGAAAGCGGCACCGAACCTGCCAGCGACGCGCGCCCAATCGAATCTGTGCCGACGATTGATTCGTCGCTGCGTAAGACCCCAATGCGTTTGGCCAGGCCGCCAACGGTTGGGGCTTCAAACAACGCGCGCAATGGCAACTGCACACCAAGCGCGGGCAGGACGCGCGAGACAACCTGAGTCGCGAGGAGCGAGTGACCGCCCAACTCGAAAAAGTTGTCGTTAATCCCTACGCGCTCCACTTTCAAGACTTCCGCCCAAATATCGCACAGCAACTCTTCCGATGGGGTCCGCGGCGGCAGGTAACTCTCCTGCAATTGCCCATCGTAATCCGGCGCCGGTAAGGCGCGACGGTTTACTTTACCGTTAGGGGTTAAGGGCAACTCCGCCAGTTCCATCACCACCGCCGGAATCATGTAGTCGGGCAAAGCTCCTCGCAGAAACGCGCGCAGCTCCTTGCTCTCAACCTGCGCTCCCGCTGTGGGCACGACGTACGCTACCAGACGACGATCACCGGGCGTGTCCTCGCGCGCAACGACCACGCTCTCACGCACCGTCGGAAGCTGTCGTAACGCTGCTTCAATCTCACCCAACTCAATGCGGAAGCCGCGCAGCTTCACCTGATCATCGATGCGTCCGAGACACTCAATGGTTCCGTCTGGTAAGTAGCGGGCTAAATCGCCAGTCTTATAAAGACGCGACGTCGGGTCGTCGCTATATGGGTTCGGAATGAACTTTTCGTTGGTTAACTCCAGACGATTGAGGTAACCGCGAGCCAGGCCGTTACCGCCGATGTGCAATTGTCCGGCGATTCCGATCGGAACTGGATTCAGATTCTTGTCGAGTAAATAAACCTGCGTATTGGCCAGCGGCCGGCCGATCAAAATCGGCTCGTCTCCACGTTCAACTTTCGCGAGCGTTGACCAGATCGTCGTCTCAGTCGGCCCATACATATTCCACAGCGCGCCGCACCTGTCGAGCAACTGGTCTGCCAGCGCACGCGTTAACGCCTCGCCGCCGCAGAGAACTTTCAGGAGTTCACTTCCCTGCCAGCCCGCGTCGATCAGCATCCGCCACGTTGCCGGCGTCGCCTGAACTGCGGTCGCTTTCGTTGTCGCCAGTCGTTCTTTCAATTGACTTCCATCCGCCGCCACATCGCGGCTGACAATGACGAGTCGCGCGCCGACGATCAACGGCAGATAGAGTTCGAGCGCGGCGATATCAAATGAAAGCGTGGTCACTGACAACAAAACGTCCGCGGCCGTCAAGCCAGGTTCACTCCGAACCGAACACAGAAAATTTGTCAGGGCGCGATGGCCAACCGCGACGCCTTTTGGTTTGCCGGTCGAACCCGAGGTGTAGATCACGTAGGCAAGATCGTCGCTAGCCACGCTCGGCCGCGGATCACGATCAAGATTTTCCGGGCTTTCTTTGGCGATGAGATTCCAAGCGGAATCAATCGAGACCAGCCGCGCCTGATGCGCTGGCAGGTCGGCAGCAAGCTTTTGCTGAGTCAGCAACACTGGAACAGCAGCATCCGCAATCATGAATGCCAGCCGTTCTTTGGGAAACGCTGGATCGAGTGGGACGTAAGCGCCGCCTGCTTTCATGATGCCAAGCAAGCCGACGATCATGTTGAGCGACCGCTCGACGCAAATGCCAACCAGAGATTCCGCGCCAACGCCAACCCCGCGCAGGTAGTGGCCGAGTTGATTCGCGCGCGCGTTCAGTTGCGCATAAGTCAGTTGCTGATCTTCAAATTCGACTGCGATAGCATCCGGTGTTTGAGCCGCCTGTTTCTCAAACAGTTGGTAAACGCATAGATCTCTTTCGTATTCGCGCTCGGTTTGGTTCCATTCAATTAATAGTTGCTCGCGTTCGTCCTTCGTCAGCAAGGGCAACTCGCCGAGCTTGCTCGACAGATCATGGACGATCGCCGTCAGCATCGTCTCCAGGTGGCCCAACAGTCTGCGAATTGCCCCCTGGTCGAAACGCTCATCGTCATAGACCGCGGTCAGTTGCAGTTGCTCGCCGGGGAACGCCAGTAGAGTTAGTGGGTAGTTGGTTCGGGAAAGAATTGCCTGGACCTGATGGGACCTGGCCTTGTCACCGAGGTTGCCCGCATCGGTATCAGATGGATAATTCTCGAAAACGAGAATGCTTTCGAACAGCGCGGAGCCATTGGGTACTTCGCTCCAGCGCTGAATATCCGCAAGCGACGCGTGCTGGTGTTCACGGGCCTCCACCGCATCAAGCTGTAGTTCCTTCAACCACGACAACAAATCGGTGTCGGAGTTTAGCCGCGCGCGAACCGGGATCGTGTTGATGAAAAGCCCGGCTGCCGACTCGATGTCGGGCAATTCGTGTGGCCGCACGGAAACGGTGGCGCCAAAAACAATATCATCCGCGCCGCTGTAGCGGCTCAACAACAAAGCCCACGCGCCCTGCACGAGGGTAAACATCGTCAAGCGATTTTGCCGCGCGAACCCCTGTAGCTTTTTCGTAACTTCAACCGAGAATTGCAGTCCTAGCTGTTCGTGAGTAACTACTTCTTTGCGCGAACCAACCGCAACCTTGTCAATCGCGAGCGCAGTAGGCGCAGTGAAACCTTTCAGCGCCTGCTTCCAAAACTGTTCAGCCTTACCTGAATCCTGCGTCTCCAGCCAATCGATGTAGTTGCGAAAAGATGGGCTCGGTTCAAGCGCTGCTTCTTCGCCTTTGACCAGCGAGCGATAGATGGAAAAAACCTGCTTGAGAACCAACGACTGCGACCAGCCGTCGAGCAGCGCGTGATGGTTTGTCCAAATTAGTCGATACGAATCAGTGGCGAACTGAATGAGCGCGAGGCGCATTAACGGCGGCGCTGTGAAATCAAAACCCGCTTTCCGGTCGGCGCGGACAAACGTTTCAAGGCAGCTCTCTTTTTCGGCGGGCGTGAGTGCGCGCCAATCGTGACAGGTAAACGGAAGCGTCGCCTTCGTGTGCACGCGTTGCCGAGGGTTATCGAGACCCTCCCATTGAAAGGAAGTTCTCAGGATTGCGTGGTGGTCTACTGCGCGCTGCCAGGCCTTTTCGAATAGCTGCACATCCAATTCGCCGTCGATGCACAAGACGATCTGTTCGAGATAGAGCCCAGCCTCCGGCGCATAGAGACTGTGAAAGAGCATGCCCGCCTGCACCGGCGACAATGGAAACGCTGCGTCAATCTCCGGCACTGAAAAGCGAAGAGCCAGCTCGGCTGGCAAATCGTTGGGGGTTCTGTTGTTCAATTCGAAGCTCTGGCTCATTGTCCTCTGTTCGAACTACTACGCTGCGGCCAGGGTCGTCGCCAACTCAGCAATCGTCTGATGTTTGAAGATCAGTCTGGGGGTCAAGCACAGCCCGGCTCGGGCGGCGCGCGAAACGATCTGCATCACCAGGATAGAATCGCCGCCGAGGTCGAAGAAATTATCATCCGTGCTGACTGCCTCACGCTTAAGCACGTCAGACCAGATTTGCGCCAACTGTTCCTCAACCGGAGAGAGCGGTGCCACAAAATCTTCGCTGGGTCGCGCCGGCTCTCGTTCGATTTTGTTAAGCGCCTGACGATCCATTTTGCCATTGGGTAGGCGCGGCAGGTTCTCAACTAAAACTATTTCAGCGGGAACGAGGTAATCCGGTAGCTTCGCTTGCAAGTAACGCCTCAGCTCGCCGACTGAAATTATGCTGTCCGGCAACGTTGGCACTTTGTAAGGCGCGTCGCTCAGGGCGACGGTTGCGGCAGTTTGTAATCTGGACGCGTAAACGTTGTAGAGACTCGACCCGTTCAGATAATCATCCTGTTCGGCAACTACTTGATAGCCGCGATCTCTAAGCAGTTGAACCAGTCGCGCCAGGTGACCGTCAATGTCGTGCGCCTCAATAACGATCTGCTGGATTTTTTCCCAGTCGTCGGCGGCAATGCCGGCCAGCACGTCGAGTTCGCTCTTCTCGACGTCGATCTTCAGGAGGTCGATGCATTCGATATGTTCTTCACGAATAATTTCGGAAAGCGTTCGCAACCGGCAGACGATCTTCTCGCCATTCACACGACTCTCAACCAGCGCGTCAAGATACTGATCATTTTGCGTGTCAGCTTCCGGCTTTGCGTTTCCAATTATCGACCGCAGTACTTCACGCTCGTCGGCTTCATCTCCGTAGCGTCCTGATTGGCTGGTCGAGTTGGGATAGAAAGTGAATTCAACTTCTCCGGACGTTTCGGCGAGGCCGCATTGGAACAGCTTCGTATCGCCTTCAGGCTTTTCATAAAGAGACGTGTTGACGCGGAGCGTTTCGAAGATCGTCGGTATCGGTTCGAAGGCGAAAACACGCGAGTTTTGCCAGATTTGCTGAACAAACAACGTGAAGAAGCCGATGTTTGCACCGACATCAAAAACGCAGGCGCCGTCGCGAAGCGCGATGCCGTGTTTGAAGTTTGTCTGGTCAACAAAGATCTGCTGATAGAAGAAATCCGTCTCATGCTTGTTCTGCTGAACGACTGCCATGTTGTTTGGCAGCTTGTATCGCGCGCGGCCGTCAATTGCCGGCGCGGCCAGATCGTGCGGGGCAACATAAGCAACCAGCCGCGAGTTGCCAGGCTGATCCTCGCTCGCAATGACGACAACCTCGCGGACGCCTTTGTGTTCCAGCAGTGCGCTTTCAGTTTCCGCAGGCTCAACACGATGACCGCGAATCTTCGTCTGATTGTCGATGCGACCCTGAAACTCCAACGTGCCAGCAGCGGTCAGTCGTCCCAGGTCGCCAGTGCGATAAAGGCGATTGCCGGAACCGACTGTAAATGGATCGAGCGGAAATTTTTCGGCAGTCAGTTCCGGATGATTCAAATAGCCCCGACCTACCGTTGGGCCACCAATGCAGATTTCCCCGGCCTCGCCATCGACCACCGGCCGCAGTTGCTCATCGAGCAGATAAATCCGCACGTCGTTAATCGGTTTGCCAAGCGGAACTACGCTGAATTTATCTTGATCGGTTGAGTCGATCGGATAGGTTGCGACAATTCCCGTCGTCTCTGTTTGGCCAAGCATGTTCATGAGTTGTGCCTGGTGGTTCAAATCAAATCGCCACGCCTTGGGAACGTCGGTCAACAGGGGTTCACTTGCGGAGAGGATCAGGCGCAGGTTGTTCGTGAGCAGTTCGGCGCGAGCTTTGGCTAGCAGACTCTGGAGCGCGTTGACGCAACTGCGCCAGTAGGAAGGCACCAGGTCGATAACAGTAACGCCACGCTGTTTGATCGTAGTGAACAGTTCGACAGGATTTGCGATTTCATCGGTAGTCGCAATGACCACAGTCGCGCCCACCGAAAGTGGCAACATCAATTGTCTTACGGATGACGAGAACGAGATCGAAGCCGTGTGCAAATAAACATCAGACGCGTTGACGCCAGTCGCGGCCTGCATCGACTGCACATAGTGAGCAAGGTTTCCGCGTGTGATCATCACACCCTTTGGTTTTCCAGTAGAGCCGGATGTGTAGATTATGTAGGCAAGATCGCCTCCGTTGTCTTGAGAGTTAACGAGTTCAGTGAAGCTCTGGCTGGCCGGTGGAGCCGCGTCGACCAATAACGTTGGCTGCGGGGAAGCCGGCCGCCGGCCGACCAAATTACTGCTCGTCAGGCAGATCGCCGGCTGTGAATCGGCGATCATGAACTCCAAACGTTCCTGGGGATACGCCGGATCGAGAGCGAGATAGGCGCCGCCCGCTTTCATGATGGCGAGAATGGCGATCACCATTTCCAGTGAACGCTCAAGCGAGATCGCAACGACGCTGTTAGGGCCAACGCCCTGCGCGCGCAAAGAGCCAGCTAGTTGATTCGCCCGGGCGTTTAGTTCCGCGTACTTGAGTTCCTCACCCAGACAAGCAACCGCCAGGCGGTTGGGTGCCCGCGCGGCCTGCTCTTCGAAAAGTTCATGCGCGAGCTTAGCCACTTGCGATTCCTCAACAGGATCACAATCGCGCTTCAAGACGGCGGTGGCAATTTCGGCGGTCAAACCAATATTGAGTTCCTGCGACATGATCACGCTCCGGTAATAGACATCTGCTCAGCATTCCTGCTCGGAAGTTGCCGAACGTTTTCCTGCGACATGCCCACCACGACCATGCGTTTTCCACTAAAAGGATTTCGGCCATGCGCCGTTAGCATGTTCTCAACCAGCAGTATGTCGCCCGCGCACCACGGGAAAGCTACCGCTTCCTGTTCGTAAACTTTCAGGATCTGGTCGATCATTTCCGAATCGATGGCGTTGCCGTCAGCGAAATAGACGTTGCGTGGCAAGTCGGTCTGCGCAAAGTTTGAAAGCAGGAACTCGCGCACTTCAACAGGCAAGCGCGAAACATGAAAAAGATGCGCCTGATTAAACCAGACCATTTCACCTGTTTCCGGATGTCTCGCCGAAACCTGGCAACGCTGTCGCGTGCGCAACTGCTCAGCGCCAATCCATTCAAACTCGATCCCAGCTGCACGGCAGTAATCCCCAACCGCGGTTCGGCTGTTGGTTTGGAACACGTCTTCCCACGATAGATCCAAACCGGCGCCGTAGTTGCGCACATACATCAGTCCCTTGCGCTCGAAACAATCTCTGATCTCCCTGGGCATTTGGTTATAGATCCTGCGGCTGTCGGCGATCGGCGTCTCGCCACCCTCATTCGCCACTTGCATTGAAAAGAACCAAAGCTTCATGGGCCAATCGAGCGAATAGGACAGCTCATTGTGTAGAGGAATCGATTGATGCGCGGGATACTCGGTCGATGTGTAGATGCGTCCGCTTACCAAAGTGCGGGGAGTTGATCGATAGGAATAATCCAGGAGCTTTCCCGAAACTGTTTCAATGAGCTGTTCGAATTCTTCGGAAGTGTGCAGGTCAAAATTGCGAAAGAGGATTGCGCCTTCTTGCAGCAAGTGCGCTTCGAGAAACGCGCGATTGCTGCTGGCCCAGGACAACAACTCAACCTCTCGGGTCGCGGGGGTAATCACGAGAGGCAGCCGGCAGTCGGGCTGGAAATAATTTACCTTGACCACGTCCATGCCCAACGTGATGTCGAGCGGAGAGACTGTGAAATTCCTGACGCCAACCTGGCTAAACTGAGAGTTGTTCATTGCTTGTATGTTGTTTAGCAGACGCTCTTGTCGAGGTCTCAATTGCACTCGACCTACACCTCTGCACGAAAGAAGTTTCCTCGTTAGTTAGAAAGTCGCAAAGGGCCTCAGATGCCAGAAAATACAGGGGTTAAGTCGAAGTGGATGGATAAACCGAACCGTTGCCGATCAGGTTTCGAGGTTGCGCGTTCTGAGCGGCTCAAGCGTCAGGAGTGTTCGCAGTTGAGCCACCGGAATATCTTCGCGGCGAGGCCGCAGGTAACCACAAACTCCGAGTTTCGTTTTCCGGAGCAGCCAGAACAAGCCGATGAACATTGTCATACTGTAACCGAACAGCGAGGCGACAGCCGCGCCCACGATTCCCAAACGCGGTAAGAGCACGAGCAAGGAAATTACGGTGACCACTGCTGAGGCCAGGCGGGCGATTGTCGCAAGGCCGGGATTTCCAAGACCACGGAGGCCACTGATCATTATGCCGCCGGCACTCAACACTACCGAAGCGAGCAGCAGAATGCGCAGCGTTGAGGTGGCAGCAAGAAAACCTTCGCCGTAGACATACCGCAGGGCGTGAGGCGCACCGATCCACAAAGGCAACAGGGCGAGGAGGTGTGTATAAAGAGTTAGTCGCAAGCTCCTGCCCAGCAAATGTTCGGCGCGATCGTTTTCCGAAGCTGCGACTTCGGGCATCAACGCATCGGCAATCGAGCTCGCCAGAATAGCTATCATCTCCGAGAGACGCACGGCAATGAAGTAGAGTCCGATGGCAGCGCTCGACGCCATGCCGCCAAGCAGCAGTTGGTCGAGGCGGAGCGTCGTGAAGTCAGCCATGATTCCCGGATAATCGCGCACGCCGTAGCCAAGCGCTGCTTTCCATTTGGACCAACTCGGTCGCCAGCGCGGCTTCAATTCCCGCATGACAGCAAACAGCGACAGGGACATAGCGCCGAGTTGCGCGAGCATCAGGGTCAGGGCCGCACTCTCGACAGTAAGCCGACCATAAATCCAAAGGCAGAAATAGACCACGGCCTGCACTACAAAGAACATCAGCCGCGATGCTCCGGCCCAACCGAAGCGCCGCGCTCCCTCAAGCAAGCCAATCATCAAGAATTGAACTAACGCTGCGGGGATGTTTACGAGATAGATGCGAACCAACCGCATCACTTCGGGACTGCGTTCACCAACCACGTGTGGAATCACCAGTTCCGACAACAAAACGGTCACTGGGCCAACCGTAAGCGCGAAGAGGATCGCATTTGAGAAGAGCGTCGAGATACACTCAGGATCCTTTGCCACCCAGTAGCGATGCGCCTGATCCAATCCGAAGGTGACCAGTAAAGCGCAGACTGGCGGCCAGAGCGTTACCACCAGCAAATCGCCACGCCCCGCCGGTCCCAAAGCCCACGCGCTCAACAAACTGGTTACTACGCCACAGAAAAGGATCAGGGCGTTGGCGACGAAAACCAGTTTGACGTTTCTTACAATCATTTGTTGTCTCGAGTCTGCAAATACACCGGCGCGCTAGTCAGATTGATGGCGGCCCCGTTTGCTCCCGCAGTGACGTCGCCGCTTTTTTCGCCGGTATAGTTGATACTCGTGTAGCGACCCGGGTTCAGCGGCAAGAGAACGTTGTGGTTCCCGCTTGTGGTCCACACGGCGAAACGCAGATCGTTGCCTTTGCGAAAGACGAGCACATAATCGTTGGGGCCGCCGGCCTCAAGGCGCTTTTCAAAGCGATAACCCCTGAAGAACGTAGTCAACGTTTTCGCGGCAAAATAGGCCGGTTTCGCATCGTAAACAGGCTCGCGGTTGTCGTGATACAAATTGAACACCACGCCGAAGTGGTGTTCCGGCTCCTTGGGATCTAAACCATCATCGCGCCAGTCATACCAGATTGAGAGCGAAATATTGTTGGCGACATTGGTTAACCAGGAGCGCGCGAGCAATTCGCCCTGCCTTTCTTCACTGAACCCAAGCCAAACCGAAGAATAGCCCCACTCGCTCGAGATGATCGGAACTTCCCGACCTTTGACGGTTGCCGTATGCGCCTTGATCATTTCTCGCAAGCGGCAATAGTCCTGCGCCGCAGTCTCGGGATCAGAACGACGATATGGATGAATTGATACCGCCGACCAATACTCGAGCAAGCCCGCCTTGAAACAACTTTCAAGAAATGTGAAATCGATCTCCGAGGTAGCGGGACCGATCAGTTTCTCGTCAGGAAGCGACTCACGAAACGCGCGCCCGACCGCCAGGGCGAGCGGGACATACTCCTGTGCGTTCGCCTGCGGTGGCCAAAACATTGAGTGATTCGGCTCGTTGTAAACTTCCCAGAGCGCGCCGCGACCGGCGAAATGCTTCCCGGCTATGACCGCCCAGCGCGCAAACGCTTGTCGCGTAGCTTCAGTTCGAGGCGGCGCGCCGTGGTCGTAAAGCGGGTTGCCGTAGTCAAGAATCCAGAGCGTGTGAACGTCAAAAGGCTTGAGCGCTGCTATCAGCCGATCGTATGCGGAGAAGTCGTAGTGGCCCGGCTCTTTCTCAGTTAGATCCCATTTGAGATCCATGCGCACCCAGCGAAAGCCTGCTGCGGAAAGCATTTTGATTTCCCCGGGACGCGGATCGGTGAAATCAATATTGATGCCGAAGCCTTCGGGAATTTCGGCGGCGGCTGAATTGGACTGCCAGGCGTTGTCGCAACTCTTATCACGCGCGCAGCCTGAGCATGGCAGGGCGAAGATCAAAAATAAAACGAGCGGATTAAGGAAGCGAAAGTTGTTCATTTTGGTAGCCAGAACTATTCCAGCGCCGCCAAAGCGTCCGCTGGTTCACTTTTCGGTTGTGGCGACCGGCTCACGATTCGCCCGAGTTGCACGCGAATGCCCGCGGGCGTGAAGCTCAGGGGCACGTCACTCCAACGCGGCCGCAAGCATTCCCATAACGTGATCTGACTACGCCGCAGCAGCCAGAACAGTGCTACCAGAAACATGACCGAGTAACCGGCTATCGAGGAGAGGGCCGCCCCTTGAATGCCTCGCCGGGGCAGCAAGGTCAGCAGCGATACGACCATCACCCCCGCCGCAGCGATTCTCGCGATGGCGCTCAATCCCGGATGGCCCAGTCCGTTTAGTCCACTTATGACGATCGCTCCGGCGCTCCAAACAACTGAAGCGAACATCAACAGGCGCAAGACGTTGGTTACTTCGACAAACTGTGTCCCGTAGGCGAAACGAAGTATGTAAGGCGCGGCAATCCAAAGCGGCACGAGAATCAACAGGTGGGCGCAAAGCGTGAGTCGCAGACTCTTAGTGACAACGAGTGTCGCTTTGTCAGTATTCTTTGAGGCGGCAACCTCCGGTAGCAGCGCATCTCCAACGGAACCGGCAAGCGTGCTCGTGATGTCTGCCAGTCGCAGGGCCACCACGTAGAGTCCTACCGCGCTGCTTGACGCCATGCCCACAAGCATCATGAGATCAAGTCGCCAGTTCACGAATTCCGTCAGGATGCCGGGATAGTCGCGCACGCCATAGCGGAGAGTGGTCTTCAATTCCGACCGACTTGGTTGCCACTTGGGACGGAGTTCACTCCAAACAGCGACGAGCGAAACGATCAACGAAGCCGTCAACGAAGCGAGCATCGTGTAGGATGCACTCGCGACAGTTAGCTTACCGATCCACCACAGTGCAATGTAACTCGCTAACTGCACGCCGAAAAGGATCAGGCGTAACGCGCCGACCCAGGTAAAGCGTCGCGCGCCTTCGAGCAATCCGCGCGTCAGATCCGTCAACAGGTGAATCGGAATTACGAGCAGGTAAATGCGCGTCAGTCTGAGCACTTCAGGACTTCGCTCGCCAATCAAGTGTGGAACCAGCAACTCCGCCAGTCCCAGTGTCAGCAGTCCCATCACGACCGTAAAGATCACGCCATTCGAAAACAAAGCTGAAACACACTCGGGCCGCCTGGCGATCCAAAATCGATAAGCTTGCGGCAAACCAATTTGCGCGACCATTGAAAATATCGCCGGCCACATCAGCACCACCATCAGATCGCCCCGACCGCTCGGGCCGAGGGCCCACGCGCTCAGCAGACTGGTCACTACGCCCGACGCCAACATCAGCGCGTTTGTGCTAAAGACCAACTTGATATTTCGTTTCAGCATTTAAGGGTTTGACAACCCGGGCAACTTCTTCGACGCATAGCGTCGGCCTGAATTTAGCCGGGCATTTCAACGCCCGGGTGTAACACCGAACAGTGCTCGCGTCAGTTAGCGAGGCTGTGAAAATGATCAATCCACAGTCGCGACGCGACGAAGGATATGACCACTAATCTGTCCCGGCGTTGAAACGCCGGGCTAAATTCAGTTTGCCGCTACGCGGCACTGAAAGTTGTTCAGAGCGATTCATCATTGTCTCTTCTTTGCTTCTTAATACCTGCCGGTAGAGTTCGTAAGTCTTCTCCGCAACCTGTTCCCACGAATATTGTCCGACGCGCGCGAGCCCGGCCTTTGCCAAACGTTTTCGCAAGTCTTCACCGCTAAGCATTCGTCGCAATTCACCCGCGAGCGCGGCGGCATCGCCTTCCGGAAAAACTAGTCCCGCCTCACCGATAACTTCAGGTATCGCCCCGCAGGTTGAGCCGATTACCGGAACGCCGCTAGCCATTGCCTCAACGATAACGCGCCCAAACTGCTCGCGAACTCTTTTGGTTGTTTCCGTCGGTATGACCAGGACATCCAACCGGTGAAAATACTCCGGCACCAGCGCAAAGTTGATGGCACCCGTAAACTCCGCGCGTTCGCTCAATCCGGCCGCGTGCAGCTTTTGTTCAAAGGAGCCGCGCTCTGATCCATCACCCACAACCAACAATTGCCAGTCTTCGTCGTTGATTGCAGCAAGTGCATCTGCGAGCACATTCAGTCCTTTGCCCGGCAGCATGCGTCCGATGTAGCCGATTGTCAGCGGTCCACTGGAACTATCCGCTCCGGCAGCTCGCGGACGAAACGCCTCCGTGTTAACACCAAACGGGACGATTGGCGCCGGCTTCGTAAAGCCTTTCGCGCGCAACACTTCGCAGACCGATTCACTGCATGCATAAGCAGCGGCGACTTGCCTGAAAGCCCGTCGCTCGAGCCAGTTAAAAGGAGGCGGATAGTTGTGCAGAATGTTCTGGTTCGTCTGCATGACAATGGGCGCCAGCGGCGCGTACCAATTACAAAGCGTCAGTATCTCTGCAGCGGCGACGCTGTAGGGCTCGTGGCTCATATCGATCAAGTGTGGCTGATGTTCGCGCAGCGCTCTGGTGATTGGCCGCGGATCGTAAGCGAACAACTGGATGTGCCGCGAAAGATGACTGCGGGCGGTGCGCACGGGAAACAGATCGTCTGGAGTTGCGTCCACTTCCATCTCAGCTTCACGCCAGCGTTCAGTGGTAACTACTTCAAGCTTCACGTCCGGATAGAGGCGCGCGAGCGCGCGTTCCCGCTGCCGTAGTTCGGGGGTCAAACTTGAGTGAGCAATACGCAAGACGCGCATCTTCTCTCCTCCAACGTTGGATTTGTTTGTGCTTGCTGTTCTGACCATTAGATTGACGCTCGCGAATCCGTAACTGCGAAGCAAGTTGGATCCTGCGCGCGTTCTGCGATCAACTCATCGAAAAGCTGCAAATACTGTTTGGAGATTTTTTCCCAGGCGTAGTTCCTGGCAGTCGCTAGTCCGCCGGCGCGCAAACGCTCATGCAAGCCGGCGTCGTTTAGCACGCGATCCAATTTAACGGCGATATCGCGCGGTTCACGCTTGATAAGAAATCCGTTCTCGCCGTCGCGGAGATAATCCTCAACCCCACCCACCTTGCATGCGAGCACCGGCAGTCCGGAAGCCATCGCTTCGAGGCAAACGAGCGCGAACGTTTCGTACAGAGTGGGCAGCACGAGGGCATCACATGCGGGATAGATGCTCGGGAGATCTTTTCGCGCGCCGGCAAAAATCACCTGCTCGCCAACCCCCAACTCATCGGCCAGCCGCCTGAAAGGAGTCGCCGACTCTCCACCGACCACTAGCAAAACAGCTTTCGTGTTCATTTCGGCCAATGCCCTGATGGCAAACTCCAATCCCTTAAGTCGGAACTGGCTACCAACGAAGAGCAATAATGGAACGTCATTGGGAACACCAAAACTACGGCGCACCGCGCCTCTTGAGTTGGCATTCTCCGGATCAAAGCGAGAAAGATTGATGCCATTTGGGATAGTCACGATGCGATCGTCGGGCACGTTGTAGTATTCCTTCAACTGTGTTCTGACGCGTTCAGAGATCGCCACGATGCGACGATACCGGCCGCCGCGCAGCATCCACCAGTCGCGCCAACTCACCCACAGGTTGCTGGGGTTAAGCAACCAACCGTAGTAACCAGCGCGCCGTTTCTCCCGAATTGATGCGCGATTCACCGCGTGCATCACGCAGACGTCACCGATGAGCGAGTCGCCGTGGCTCAGGATAATCTTCGCGCCGCGAGTCCGGTACGCACGCCAGGTAGCGATAAGCGTAAACAAGGGCACGGCAACGATCGTCGCCAGGTAGCGCCAGCGCGCGCGCATGCCCCCGGCTGTTAGCCAGGGAGCCACAAGAGTAATTTCCGTTTGCGGTTCAGGTTCGGTCGCCAAACTCGCCAGCGCGCGCGCGTCGATGCCTGCCGCCAACCAGGCCCGCTGCAGCTCGTAAGCTACACACTCGCTGCCGCCGCCCAGTCCTATTTCCAACGAAATTTGTAAGATGAATGCGTCTTCCATATCGGTATCTAGGCCTCCCCTCCCCACCAGTGGGGAGGGGATTGAGGGGTAGGGTGGCCAGGTGCGAACACCTCTCCCCTGCCCCCTCTCCGGTTGCGGCGGGCGGAAGATAGATCCTCGGCCTTTTCAGCCGAGCGGTAAAAACTCTGTAGTTCAGTAATGTATCTTGAAACTGCGAAGCGCGCCGTCGCGCTTTGTTGACCTCGCGTTGCGAGACGCGCGCGCAGCTCTGGTCCTTCAAAGAGTCGGACGATCGACCGGCTAAGATCTGCTTCGTCACCAGGCCGCACCAGCCAACCGTTCTCGTTGTGTTTGATTATTTCGGGTATGCCGTCAACAGCAGTCGCTATAACCGGCGTGCCGCAGGCCATGGCCTCAACTATCACCAGACCGAACGGTTCAGCCTTCGAGTTGACGACGAGCATATCGAGGCTTTGCATGATGGCGGCGACGTCGTTGCGCGCGCCCAGCAGTCGTACGTTGTTTCCAATGCCCAGCTCAGTGATCGTGCGCTTGAGAAGTTCGAGATACTCATAGTCGCGATTGAACAAGGGAGCGCCGACGACGAGCAACATCGAAGTCGGAACCTCAGCTAACGCGCCGGCAAAGGCGCGCAGCAATTCCAGTTGTCCTTTGCGCGGCGTAATTTGGCCGACAATCCCAATCGCCAGGTCAGTTTCACGAAAGCGCAGCTCCTTTCGAATCGTCCGTCGGGCGGTTTCGTCCAACTGAAACGTGTCGAGATCTATCGCGTTGAGAACCACGCTGACGCGCGCGCCGAATAAGCTGGTCCAGCGGCCACGGAAGTTTCCGGCCACCGCTTCCGAAACAGCAACCATGCGGGTCCGCCTCGAAAGCAAGGCAAACATGCGAATCGCGGTGCTCAACGGGTGGCGCGGCAGTAGGTCATGCAGATGCCACACCACTCGTGTGCCCAACCCAAACGTGGCCGCTGTCGCCACTAGTCCTGAGCGAATGCTGTTCGCGTGAAGCAGTTCCGGATTATGATCGCGAACACGCCCCCGAAGCTGACGCATAACTCGAAAAAACGATTGACCATAACGAGCCAGCGCGTCTACGCGGCCGGTAAAGCGCGCCTCGAGGCTGTCCACGTTCTCGACCGCAAGACCCAGGTCGTTCGTCATTTCCTGAAGGGGCCCCGGCTCCGGGCAAACTACAATCGAATCGAAGTGACGACGATCCAGGCGCGAGAGAATCATCAACAGCACGCGTTCGGCGCCGCTCACTTGTCCCGTATGGTTGTAAAAAAGAATCTTCATTTCGTTCTGAGAGCAGAGGTCAGAGAACAGAGGTCAGAGATCAGAAGTCAGCGTGCAGAGACACTTGGTCATTGACCTCTGATCTCTGATCTCTGATCTCTGACTTCTGACTTCTGACTTCTGACTTCTGATCTCTGACCTCTGTTCTCTCGCTATATCGATGCCACCTTGCTTTCGTCAGCGCATAGAAACCGGAAGCCTTGATTGCAAATCGCGCGAGGTTATCATTCCGACCAAGGGGCACGCGCCAACGCGAGTGTGTGCTGTTCGTTCCCTTCCATACTGACCACGAAGCGCGATAGCCACATTCCTCGCTTAGCTGTTCCAACTCCAGATTGCATTCGCCGTAAGGCCACGCCAGCAGATCCACAGTTTTGCCCGTCAGCTCGGAAAGCCTTCGGCGCGACTGAATCAATTCAAAACGCGCTTCGCTGGTAGTCAGTTGATTGAAATGACGATGCCAGAAGCCGTGCGCGCCAATAGTGACTAATGGGTGCGCGGAAATCTCGCGCAGATCTTCCTGTGAAAGATAGCCCTCACGACCAATGAAGCCCGCGGCAACGAAGAGCGTCATCGGCAGTTGAAACTTCTCGAGCAACGGCAGAGCGACGATCAGATTATCGCGATAGCCATCGTCAAACGTGATCGCAACGCTTCGCTGCCTTGTTGTCCCCAGTGTTTCTTCCAGGGACACGACGCGTCGCCAGCGCGACAGCCACTGCAACTGCTGCTCGAAACGTTCGGGCGAAATATCGGCGTCGGCCTCCAGCGGTTCAATTGGAGAACTGATCGAGTGGTAAACCAGGACTGAGTGCATACGAGTTACGCTGGGCTTGATCCGGCATGTCCGCGCGCCCGCCGCGCGTACAGTTCACCGTTTGGGAATTAATTCTTCACAGGCTTTAAAGTCGCAATCGCCAGTTGTTTTCAATCATTTGCCGAGTTTTGCGGAATTGGAGTGCAACCACAGAGCTATTTCCAGAAAACCCGTGGTTAGCAGGGAAACACCTTCACATTAGAGGTTTATAGGTTCTGAGGTAGGGATCCAATTCATCGCAGCCGCTTTAGTCAGTTAACTGATCATCATGTCCAGCAGACTCGCATACCCGTTAACGTCCCCGGCGCTTTCTCGCGCCAAGAGTCCACGCCAGGCGACCGCGCTTGAAGCAGCGAAGCTCGCCTCACGCAAGACCAATTGGCAGAAACAACCAGCGCTCGGTTGTGTACCGCAGTTGTTTGAGGCGTGCTCGGCTCAGGCGCCGAATGCGTCGGCCCTCTCAAGCGGCGCTGAAACATTGACCTATGGCCAACTAAACGCGCGTGCGAACCAACTGGCCCACTATCTAATTTCGCTGGGTGTTGGCGGGCAAAACGCGCCGAGTGCAAACAATCTCGTCGGACTCTGCCTCGATCGCTCCATCGCGGGAGTAGTTTCTGCTCTGGCAGTTCTCAAAGCCGGGGGCGCGTATTTGCCGCTCGATCCGAATTATCCGGTTGAGCGTCTCGCCTTCATGCTGGACGATGCGCGGCCGCGTGTGCTCGTAACAACATCGAAGATAGCCGAACAAATCCCCGCTGGGCCCTGGCAAGTAATTACCAGCGACGCAGAACTCGATGGTCAATCGACTAGTTCGCCACGCGTTGACATCGACTCTGGACAGCTCGCCTACGTCATTTACACTTCGGGTTCAACTGGCAGGCCAAAAGGCGTTGAGATCACGCACGCCAGTTTGATGAATCTCATATCCTGGCATCAACAAGCGTTTGCGATCACGGCGAACGACCGGGCAAGTCTATTGGCGGGTGTCGGCTTTGACGCTGCTGTTTGGGAAACATGGCCGTATTTGACGGCCGGGGCAAGTCTTCATCTTCCAGATGCGGCCAAACGTCTCGCACCCGAATTGCTTCGCGATTGGCTGATAGCGGAACGGATCACTGTCAGCTTCCTGCCAACCGTTCTGGCCGAGCGCGCGATGATGCTCGAATGGCCGACGCACACGTCGCTGCGCACCTTGTTGGTTGGAGCCGAGTCCCTGCGGCAGTTTCCCTCCGCTGAGCTGCCTTTCACTGTCGTTAATAATTATGGCCCAACCGAATGCGCCGTGGTTGCGACATCGGGTCTGGTCCCTCAAGAGGCTTACTCCAATAGCTTGCCAACCATCGGCCGACCAATCGCGAATACACAGGTCCACATCCTGGACGAAAACATGCAGCCGGTCCCTGTTCACGCGGCGGGCGAAATCTACATTGGCGGCGCCGGTGTGGCACGCGGCTATCTAAATAGACCTGCATTAACGGCAGAGAAGTTTGTTTCCGATCTTTTCAGCTCGGACCGCAACGCACGCTTATATCGAACGGGCGATCTCGCCCGCTACCTGGCCAATGGTGAAATCTCTTATCTCGGCAGAATCGATGAACAAATCAAAATCCTGGGCCACCGCGTCGAACCAAACGAGATTGTCGCGGTGCTCGATCGGCATCCGGAAATCGCAGCCAGCCGCGTTATCGCTCATGGAGATGTTTGCAGTGAACAGTGTCTGGTGGCTTACGTCGTAGTTCAACCTGAATCGCAACCATCGGCTGCTGACCTACGCAGTTTTCTGGAAACGGAATTACCGCAGTATATGGTGCCGGCAGTTTTTGTGCGTCTGGAGAGTTTTCCGCTTACGCAAAACGGCAAGGTCGACCGCGCCGCATTACCCGCTCCCGATGCGGACAACACTTTACGCGACGAAGAGTTCACGGCGCCGCGAACTCTTGTGGAAGAACGAGTTGGCGAAATGCTTTCCTCGTTGTTGGGTTTGGAACAGGTGAGCGTACACGACAACTTCTTCATACTCGGTGGCCATTCGTTGCTCGGCACGCAACTCATTTCCCAGATTCGCGGCGCATTTGGAGTTGACCTGGCGCTGCGCACACTCTTTGAATCGCCAACCATTGAACAACTGTCGCAGGAGATCGAGCGGCTGGTGATGGCGCAGATCGAGGCGCTGAGCGAGCAGGAAGTTGAACAGTTACTGCGGTAAGAACAGCCGAGATTTTCCATTTGTCATCTGAGATTTTTTATTTGTCATTTGCTGTAACGAGGCGTCGCCTTCCCTTTCAAATGGTTGAAGTCTCGAACCATCGTACCGAAGACATTGCACAGATAGTCAATTTGATCCGAAACCAAATGGCAAATGAAAACTTTCAAATGATAAATGGAAAATTCCTTAACTAACGACCGATAAGCATGAGGCACAAACCCAACCCAACGCTAAGCCTATTCCAGCTCCTCGACCCTGAGGTACTGGCGAATCCCTATCCGCTATACGAACGCCTGCGGACCGAGGCACCCGTTCATTGGGATCCTTATCTGCACGCCTGGGTCGTAACGCGTTATGCCGACGTGATTACTGTGTTGCACCACTTCTCCGCGAATCGCACGCCAACGCCGGAACAGTTTGCCGCCATGGGGCTCGCCGAACTCGGTCCGCTGGCGCAGGTGATGGTCAAACAAATGTTGTTCATGGATGCGCCGGATCACACCCGCCTGCGCGGTCTGGCGTCGACAGCGTTTACGCCTGCACGAGTTGAAGCGCTGCGGTCGCACATCAAGGAGATTCTCAACAACCTACTCGAGCCGCTACTGCGCGCCGGCCAGATGGATGTGATTGC
>JANLYZ010000063.1:0-4204 GCA_031365905.1 Chloracidobacterium sp.
GTGCCCCAACATCGGCACATCGAGAGCCGGCATCATCTGGAGACTCGTTTGACCAGTCGCCGTAGCAGCTTCGCCAAATGCAAAGTCAGCCTTGGCACTGCCGTTAGCGGCAACCGTCACCTGCATAGTTTTCTCGGTTCCCGTTTGGCCGCCTTCATGCCAAGCAACAACGGTGTAGGTTCCCGGCGGTACGCCCTTGATTGTGAAGCTGCCATCTTCGGCACTAACCGCGAAGAATGGGTGCTTCAAGACGCCGACGTACGCCTTCATCCACGGATGCTGATTGCATTTCACCGGCACCAAAATCTCCGAGCGCGCAAACGAATGACTCAGCGGCGCAGCGCCGTTTGGCTGCGACTGGTTCCAGTCGGGATTGTTCTTCGGCGTGAAGTGTATGTTATGTTGCGTCGGATCGCTGTTCCTGATGTCCAGCTTTTGATTGACCATTACTGCTGAAACGTGCGGCTTGTAGTGGCAGCCATCCTGGTTCAGCGTCAAAGCTTCGGTGGGAGTATCAAATCCCCAGTCGCCAATCTTTGAACCATCGGCAAGCGTTCCATCCTTGATGTAGACGAGAACATTCGCGAGCTTGCCATCCTTAACCATTGTGTCTTCAGTGACGAGATTGGGATTCTTCTGTCCGCATGCAGGATCTGCATCAGTGGCAATCTTCGTCGCCGCTTTGGGTGTGCCCGTGAAGGCGATCGCGCCACTGATAGTTCCTTCATTTCCCTTGGCCGCAAACTTCTTCGGGGCTTGACCACTGCCAGTATCGCCTGGGCCTTCTTCCGTTTTCTTTCCGCACGCCGAGGCCAATGCCAGCAGCGAGAGAGCAAGCGTTAAAACCAGCAAGACTTTAGTCTGCTTCATAAACATAATCATTTCCTCCAAATCAGAATAACTTTTGAATAACTTTAGCACGGGAAGCGCTGGGAAGTAGACCCAGGCCGGCTCGCGCCCATGCTGCTACATTCCTACAGGCCGCGCTGCAGTTTTCACGCTGCGATTCTCGACAAGCGCCGGACGCTTCGCGCGCCGCGATCTATTCGAAGTGGTTTCTCCGTTCCTGCCCCTCGATCTTATTTGTGCCTTTTGCGCTGGCGGTGTCGCTGCCTTTGCCGTCGGCGGCGCGACCGGAGCAGTCGCCAGCAGTCGTCTCTGTTCATCCGGTGTCAGCAACAACATATAACGGACGAGCAACCGCGCATGGTCGTCATGATATTCGACTGCACTCGCCGGCGGATTCGGCACGGCGATAACCCAGCGCTCGCCTTCCTTCTTAAACAGTCCGCTAGGCATCGCTGTTTTTGGACTGATTTGTGACGGATCCAGCAACCAACGGAACATCCATTCCGGCTTCAGACGTTCGCCCGCCAACAGGAAGTTCGGCGCAATCGCGTTCGCATCGTGCGTTGCATCGCCCGTGATGTGACACTTCAAACACGGTGTGCCTGAAGCAAACATCTGTCGCGCGACCAACTTCTCCTGCTCAGTCAAAGGCTGGAGCGGCTCTTTAATATACGGCTCCTGCTGTCCGGACATGGCCATGAAGAAGCGCACCAACATCTGCAACTCGTTGGGCGAGAAGTTGAACGTCGGCATGCGAATCTTCAGATACGGCCGCACACCATTTCGATCCGAACCTGGCTGTGCTTTCAAATGCCCGCTGGCCGGGAGCGCAGGCATCTTGCCTGCATTGGCTCCGGTACTCGCAGCCTCCGGACTATTTGCACTCGCGCCTTTTGCAGCTTTGTCGATCGCTGCATTTTCAGCCGCAGTCTTCTCACCGCTCAGCGACGGATCGTGCAGAAACCGGAGCAGCCAGCTCGGATCGACGCGCGCGCCTTCGCTGCTCAGACGCGGTGGCAGCAGTTCCGGATTTTGATAGAACGGCAGATCCTGCACAACCGACTTCTGGCCCACCTGAATCTGGTGACAACCCATGCAGTTATACTTCTTGACCACCCACCAACCGTTCTGAATGTCCTGCCGGCGCGTATCCTCGGGAGTGTAGAAAAGCGACTGCGGCACGTTTGAGCCTTCAGCGCCAACACTGCCCAGCAAGAAAGTAGTCAACGCATTCCGCCACTCGGGCGTGAGATACGGGCGCGGCATACGCAGACGGTCTTTCGGATCTTTCTCTTTCCCTTGATCGTAAATCGAAGGCTCAGTGATCTTGTGTTCGAAGAATCCCTTGTGGTTGTACCAGGGTTTCTCTTCTTCCTTTGCCGCGGGTGTAGCTTCAGACGCAGCGTGCAACTTCAGCGGATCGCTTCCCTCTTCCGCCTTCTTGGTCAGTAACGCAAAGTCGAGACGCTCGATCGGCGTTGCGCCTTCGACGGTCAACTCTTTGCCGATCCGTTGTTCGTCTTCAAAGCCTTTGATTTCATGACAGCCGGCGCAACCGTATTGCTTGATCAGGGTGTGTCCCTTTTCGGCCAATTCCGGGCTGTCCATAAACGAAGCGGCGTCGTATTGTGGCGGCGACGACAGCGAGAAGAGATAACTGGCGATGTCGCGCGCGTCTGTTTCCGACAGACGGAAATTCGGCATCACGGTCATGTTCTGCACTTGCAACTCAGCGCCGTCGTTAGGGCAACGCGAGTGCAGCTCGGTATCAAACACGTAAGGCAAATTATGCTTCTTGTAATCGTCCTCGGTCAGATCACGCTTCTCTTTGGGACAGTAAGGCGCCCACCGTTCGCGCGGATTGTGAATCCAGCGAACTACGTAATCGAAGTTTGCCTTCTCGCCAACCTTCTGCAGATTTGCGGCAAATGTGCCGCCTACACGGTTGTCATCGTCGCCGATCGAGTGGCAACCAAGACAACCGCGGGACTCAAAGAGATCTTTTCCGTGCCCGGTATCACCGCGCTGCTGTTCCGGAAGCTTGCCTTCGAAGCCGTCCTGCCAGAGGTATGCGGCGATCGCTTGTATCTGATCCTCGCCGTCCTTATCGCGCAGCGCCGGCATCCCGTTTTCGAGGGGCTGGGCAAAGCGCCAGAAGGTTGGCATCTTCGTGCCGAGACGAAATGCCTGCGGGTCTTTGAGCCACACGGGGATCCACTCCTTGCGCAGCTTCAGGCGCACGTCCTTCAGATTTGGCCCAACCTTCTTCTGGTCCTGCATCAAATACTTCGACTGCAGGTTCAACTGATCGATCCGCGCCGCCAGAATGCTGTTATTTACCTTTAGTCCTTCCGACTGCGCCAACAGCTTTTGCGCGCCCTCGTCGCTGGTTCCCTCGGGCGGATGCTCGTCCTGTCTTATTTGTTTCTCGTTGCCGGTGATCTGGTCTTCCAGTTGGCTAATGCTCTGTCGCGTGGCGCCGAGCGCATCTGTTTCGCGATCGAACCCTTCGTAACGATGGCAGCCCACGCAACCGCGCTGGTAGAAAAGATCGCGGCCAAGATTCAGCGTATCCGCACCCTGGGTAACACGATCTTTAGCATGACATTGTTGACAGCCAGCTTCCGTGTTCTCCTTTTCGAACATCGGCCAGAGCCAGAACTTGTGACGGCCATGACCCTTTACATCGCTCGTCGTCGCGCGGCCATTGCCCCAGTGACAACTCGCACAACCAAACCGATCGGGCGTGTGTATTTGCAGGACTTCTCTGTTGGGATGACTGACGAAAGCGCGCGCCAGGCTATCCGGTTTCTTCCCGGGACCGCCCGGCGCCAAATCTTCAGGCCGCAGGTCCAGCGGCTCGCGAATGCCCACGTGGCACACTTCACAGCGGTCGACGATATTGAATTTATTGACACTGATCTGATGCGGCAGGATGGAGTAGTCAAACTGATCCATCTTGCGGATGAGCCCGTCGATCTGCGTCGGACCGAGGCCGGTCATGTGATGCTTCAGATAGTCGTCGCGCTTTTTCCCCAGTTCGGTCGACTCTTTTAGCAGGTCCGCCTTTTGTCCCAACAGCTTTGCCTTGCCGTCGCGCAGATCGTTAAAGAGTTTTTCGAGCTGCTCGTAGTTCAATTGCTGGGTAGTGGTCTTCCCGGAACCATCAGCAGCCGGCAGATCAACTTCCACCAATTCGGCGCGCTTCGCCTGCGCCTGTTTGCGATACTTGTCCTTGGCACCGCTCGAAGCGATCTCGACGTTGTAGTTAATGACGGTCAGCTTGCCGCGCTGATTTTGAAATGGTTCAGTGACTGCGTCGAGTTCGCGCTGAGTTTGTCCCACCTTCTGATCA
>JANLYZ010000090.1:0-3808 GCA_031365905.1 Chloracidobacterium sp.
GGTCCGAATGTTTCATCACGCATGATCGCCATCGCATGATCGACGTTGGTGAGAACGGTGGGCTCATAGAACAACCCGTCGAGATTCGGCGCTCGCCGTCCGCCGGTAAGGATTTGAGCGCCGCGCTGCCTCGCGTCGTTAACATGATCGGCAACGATCTGAAGCTGGCGTTCATTCGACATAGCGCCGACGTCGATGTTGCTTTCAATACCCAGTCCTTGTTTTAGCGCACGCGTTTCCTCGACCACCCGTTCGATAAACTTCGGCGCGATCGATTCCTGAACATAGCAACGTTCCACTGACGCGCACGCTTGTCCGGAGTTTGCAAACGCGCCCCAGACCGCGCCGCGTGCCGCGTTCTCAACATCCGCATCCTCAAGCACGATCATCGGATCTTTGCCGCCGAGCTCGAGCACAACTGGCGTCAGATATTTTGCCGCCGCTTCCGCGATGCGCTTGCCGGTGGCCACGCTGCCGGTGAACATGATCTTATCGACGCGGGCATCGACGACGGCCGCGCCGGTTGAGCCGTCGCCGGTTACGATATTTAACAAACCCTCAGGCAAGCCGGCGCGTTGGAAGATGTCGCCGAGTTTTAGTGCTATCAGTGGCGTCAGTTCACTTGGCTTGAGCACGACGG
Source organism: Chloracidobacterium sp. (assembly GCA_031365905.1). GTDB lineage: Bacteria > Acidobacteriota > Blastocatellia > Pyrinomonadales > Pyrinomonadaceae > PSRF01. The sequence continues at coordinate 641 of JANLYZ010000090.1, forward strand.
CGTTGCCCGCCATCAGCGCAATCACTACTTCATCGGCAGGCGTAGCGAGGGGAAAGTTCCACGGAGAAATTATGCCGACGACGCCGACCGGCTGAAAGACGATGCGAGATGAGCGGCCCATCAAGCCGTATTGGCCGATATCGACCTTCTGTGGACGCAGCAGGCTCTCGGCGGCGTGCGCAAAGTAATGCATGCTGTCGAGCGTCGGCACTATCTCCATCGATAGCGCTTCGGCGACCGGCTTGCCGGTTTCTCTGGAGATGAGCGTGGCCAGCTCATCGCGTTCGGCGAGCATGAGTTTGCGGGCGTCGAGGATTACACGGCCGCGCTTCTTGAAAGGCAAGCTGGCCCAGGAGGTTTGCGCCCGGCGCGCGGCCTTCACCGCTTCATTCACGTCTTCAGCTGACGACAAATGCGCGCGGCCGATCTCTTCGCCCGTTCCCGGATCGTAAGAGATGACTTCGGTAGCTTTCTCAGCTTGGGCCGGTAGTGTTTGCGTGCTCATTTGCGTGTTGATTATCCATCAAAGCGACTCAGGCGGCCAGGGGAAACCACTTTTGACAGGATTAACAGAATTTACAAGCTGTGTGATCCTTCGACTCTTATCCTGTAAATCATGTTAATCCTGTCGAGGTGCATCGGTCTTACGAAAGTCGTTTCGTTACTTCTGGAGCGCTCGGTTACAATACCCCTTACACCATTCTTCAATTTCCGACGAGGAGTCGATTCATGATCAGACCGCAGCTTCAGGAATTCATGCGCCGCATGGATCAGAAATCAGTCGCCATCATTCCCAGCGCGCGCGAAGCGACGCGTTCCAACGATACGCAGTATCGCTTCCGCCAGGATTCCGATTTCCTGTACCTGACCGGTTTCGAAGAGCCTGACTCAATCGCCGTCATCGCGCCCGCGAGAGACCAGAAGTACACGCTGTTTGTGCGTCCGCGCGATCCGGAGCAGGAGATTTGGGTGGGACGTCGTGCCGGTGTTGAAGGCGCGCAGAGTGAATTTGGCGCGAACGAATCTTTTCCGGTTGCGGAGTTTGACGAAAAACTCCAGGACATTCTCGACGGCGCTGAGAAACTCTACTTTCGCCTCGGGGCTTATCCTGATCTCGACACCAAAATCATTCGTCGCATCGCGGACATGCGCGCGCTCAATCGCAAACCAATTCATCCACCCCGCACCATTATCGATCCGGCAACTATCGTTCACGAGATGCGCGTGCTGAAGTCGCCGGCAGAGATCGAAATAATGCAGAAGGCCGCGGACATTGCCGCCGAAGCGCACGTGGAAGCGATGAAGGCGGTGCGCCCGGGGATGATGGAATACGAAGTCGAGGCGCTCATCGAAAGGATCTTCCGCCAGGCAGGAGCTTCCGGACCTTCCTACACTTCAATCGTGGGCGCGGGCGCCAATGCGACAGTGCTTCACTACATTAACAACGATGGCGAGCTGCGCGATGGCGACTTGTTGCTGGTTGATGCTGGCGCCGAATATAAAGGCTACGCTTCCGACATCACGCGCACGTTTCCAATCAATGGCCGCTTCTCGCAAGCGCAGCGCAAAATCTATGACCTGGTGCTTGCGACGCAGATGTCATGCGTGGAGATGGTCCGGCCCGGCGTGACGCACGACGAGATAAAAGCTCACTCAGTTGAAATGTTGACTGAAGGCATGGTCAAACTTGGATTGTTGAAAGGCCAACCAGCGGAACTGATCAAGGAGGAGAAGTACAAGCAGTTTTACATGCACGGCCTCGGGCACCTGCTCGGCATCGACGTGCACGACGTTGGGATTTATTACTACGGCAAGGAATCGCGCGCGCTTGAACCGGGCGTAGTGATGACCGTCGAGCCGGGAATCTACGTCGCGCCCGACACGAAAGATATTCCCGAACAGTATCTCGGCATCGGCGTGCGCATTGAAGACGACGTGCTGTGTACCAGCAACGGCCCGCGCGTGTTGACTACCGGCGTACCGAAAGACGCGGGTGAGATTGAAGCGCTGATGGCGAAGTAACGTTTCCCCTCTGTCGAGCAAGACTGTGAAAAACAAACTAACCTTAGATGAGATCTCAGATTGGCAAAGCTTTGAAGAGCTCCTTACAGACTACTTCAGAGAGATTAAAGAAGAAAGAAACATCAAAGAGATTAGGGTTGAAGCAACTGGCGAAGGCTCCGACGGCGGAAGAGATATATTAGTAACTTTCCTGATTACAGATTCAATTATTTCGTTTGAACGAAAATGGGTTGTCCAGTGCAAATTTTACAAAGGAGCAGTATCTAAAGCCGATCTATCAACGATCAATGTTCCGACTCTGATTCATGAGTACAAAGCGAATGGTTACTTGCTGGTCTGCAGACGTGGGGTGACCTCAAACGTTACAAAGATGTTCGAGAATCTGAGAGAAAAGTGCAAAATGAATTACAGCTATATGATCTGGACGGGAAGTGACCTAGTCACCCAATTGCTGATGCAACCTCCGCAGCCTCTTATGCAAAAATATTTTCCGGAGTATTATGAGTTTCTACAGTTTCAGGAAAGGAGGAGGGAAGACAAATGAACGCATTCATATCCTATTCCATGGGCGAAAATGAACAGTACATATTAAATCTTCTCGCCCAAAAGCTGGAACAAACAGGGTTGACCTTAGTAACAAACTATAATCAATCGAACTATGATGATTTTCAAATTGCGAATTACATAAGGAATTCTGCGCTTTTTATTGGCCTCATAACGAGCGGAGGCCCGACCACAAAAACTCGAAGGGTGTATCAAGAGTTCAAACAATCGACCCTAAACCGAAAGCCTGCAATTTTCTTGATAGAGGATACAGTGGCTGTCGAACCTTGGATCGAAGGCTATCAGAACACTGTCAGATTTAATCGTTACTACCCAGATCAAGCTATGGAAGAAGTCAGAAACCGTATTAGATCCTCTCAGACAACCCCTGCTGGCAACAACGCGGCGGCTTGGGTCTTGGGAGGACTTGGAGTATTAGCGCTACTCTCTTGGCTCTCAGAAGAAAACAGATAGACCTAGCCCAAGTGTCCATCTCTAGACAGCTCCCCAACAATCTCCTTCACGATCGCGCGGCCTTTCTCAACTTCATCCGTTCCGAGTGAGATTGCGCCGACCACCGCATGTCCGCCGCCGCCGTAGCGT
>JANLYZ010000099.1:0-4396 GCA_031365905.1 Chloracidobacterium sp.
GTCTTACTTCTTAACCAACCTTTACGCCGACATCGAATCTCTTAGGCTCTACGCTGGTGTTCATGAAAAGCCTTTCAAAGCTTACTATCGTCTGCTCTCCCGTCGATTCCCTTTTGCCGTTTTCTACACCTTTGAGAAAAACGTTGTGTCAATCCATGCTGTCCTGGATTGTCGCCGAGATCCGGCTTGGGTGAGAGATCGGCTCACATGATCTACTGCGTCGTTAATGCTCATCCCTGGTTGTAAAAAGGCGGACACACCGGTCCGCCCCTTCTTTAACTCTTCAGCGCCTCTTGTTTTCTAGAACCGCACATGCTCAACCGGCACGTCCTTCTTGCAATCGCTACAATCTTCACCTTCGTCGTACATGTGCGCGTCAAACTCAACCAGTGATCTGATCGGCACTTCGCCGAGTTTTTCCGTCGCCGAGGTAAAGCGAACGATAGCGCCGCAACCGATGACGGGCGCGCCCAGTTCCTTAACCAGCGCGTCGGTTTCCTCAATCGCGTGGCCGCTGCGGATGATGTCGTCAACCATGATGCAGGGATTCACCTCGCCCGTGTTGATGTACTGCCGAAACCGGCGCCGGTCGCCATCCTGCTCCGCCCAGTAGATTTGCTCGGCGCTGAGTGCGTCGCGCACGCCGAAGGCGACGGGAATACCGCCGGAGCTGGGGCTGATAATCGAGACCTTTGGCAACTGGCTCGAGATGTCGCGATCAACGCGAAACTTTCGGCTCAATGCCACCGCCAGCACGCGCGCAGTATCGTAGTAACGAAAAGCCAGCGGCATTTGAAAATAGTGTGGTGAATGCTTGCCGTTGGGATAAACGAAGTGGCCTTCGCGAAAAGCGCCGGTGCGCTTCAGAATCTGCATCACAGCATCCGACGACGGAATCAGGTCAACCATTTTCTTCTCCAGCTAATAAAGTCATGAGTGATGAGTTATGAGTTATGAGTGAACGGCGGAGACAGTCAACTCCAACTCATCACTCGATACTCATCACTCATTACTGCGTTTTGCGTTGCACAGCATACATCAATCCTGTGGCCTTGCTCCATCAACCAGCGCGCGTTTTATCAGTTTTGCCTGATCCTCGGGCAGCCCTTTCGGAAATTCCTCCGGAAGAAACCACGTCGCTTTCTGAATCTCGTAATTGAGTTGGGCAGTTTCGCCGACTGCCTTGGCGAGAAAAATTATCTCGACCTGCTTCAACTTTTTGAACGAGCGCACGGTGAATAATTTCAATTGCTCGACTTCCAACCCGATCTCTTCCCGCAGTTCGCGCTTGAGCGCTGCTTCCGGTTGTTCACCGCGCTCTATAAAACCGCCCGGCATGCCCCAACCCGCGCCGGGACGAAAGCGATGCTTGAGCAACAAGACGCGTCCGCTATTGTCAGAAACAATGGCTCCGGCCGTTACCGTGAAGCGCGGATGCCCGAATCTCACCAACCCGCGCCGCAGAGACTTTGGCGTGCGCTGCCAGATGGCTCCGAGTAAGTCATTTAGCATTTGCGATCAGAATAGCACGATCAATTGTGAGCGCAGGGATTGTCCCTGCCCGTCAGAAATTCTCAAGGTCTCTTAGTCACTAATACAGAACCGAGCGCGGTAGCGCCGGATGCAAGAGTCAACTGGATCAATGGGAGGTGGTCTCAGGCAGTACGCAGCACTTTGGTAAATCCTCTCCTCATCGTTATCATCCAAAGTTGACCACAGCATTCGGCGCTACCGCGCTCGGATCTGCTCTGGACTTTAACAAACCAGACTTCGTCTTGATTGACGCACATTTGATCAACTCTGTAAGATTCCAGGAGCAATCACAATAAACATCTGGGAATATCCCGCGAAAGCTAAACAGCCGTCATGAGAGCAACTGCATCCGAAGCAACTGCGAGCGAGCCAGCAACCAGCGCGCCGATACCAAAGCGGATTACAAACGCGCAGACTGTGTGCAACGAGAAGAACGCGAAGGGGAAACTCTGCAACGGACATCTCAAGCAACTGCGCACGGCAGGTGAGGCGTCGGAAGTTCACCTGCGCGGAGACGATGTGCTTTCGAAGTGCCAAACCTGCGGCACGCTTTACATGGGCCCGCCGCTTGGACACGTGCGCGATCCGAACAAGCAGCACCGGTTTGTTGAAGCTGAACTTTCGGCATTGCTGCAAGCTGCCGGCGGATCGTTGCCGGTTATCAAGAAAGACGCTCGCGGTGTGTTCGTGATGGAGACGACGGGCCACGCGCCCGAAGCCGCCAGTCGCCCCGCTGCTCCTGCTTCGCAAGCTCCCGCTGCAAAGTCCGCAGCCCCGGCGGCTGCCGCGAAACCTGCTGCCGGCGCGCCGGCGAAACCCGCGGCGCCGAAAGCCGGAGCCGAACCTGATCGGAAGTTGAATAAACGATCGACCTACGCCGGCGTAGTCGATAGCGGCCCGGTTGCAGGTGAAACTTTTGAACAGAAAGTAGCACGGCTAAAAGCTGTCGCAGTCGCTGCCAAGCAGCGAGCCGAAGCAGGCGGTGAGCAAACAACGCTGGCGCCTGTCGCGGACACTCCGGTTGTAGCCGCGGTGCTCGAGTCAGCAATGACGCCACCCGATGAACCTTCAGCGGTCGCGCCGGCGCCAGCCTCCGCAGCACCAGCGGCAGCAGCACATAAACCAACTGGCCAGGCAGATCGCACCCTGATGATTCGATCTACTTACTGCGGCGTCGCCGACACGGGTCCCGTCCCGGGCGAGACCTTCGAACAAAAGGTTGAAAGATTGCGAGCAGTAGCAGCGGCTGCGAAGCAACGCGCCGACGGTGGATGATTCCGGTGTTCATCCGCAGATTCCACAGATTCCACAGAAGAAGACATTGAGATGTATTCCACCAACGAAGTTTCGCTTATTCCCATCTGCGTAATCTGCGTAATGTGCGGATTATGGTTTTCTCAAGATAAAGCAGCCAGTGGCCGTCCGCGGCGCGCTTCGATCAGCATGTGACAAACAACCGCCGCCACAATTATCCCACCGCCAATTAGCGCCCACTGCGTTGGCCGCTCACCTAACACCGCAAACACCCAGATCGGATTCAGCACCGGCTCGATGTAGCCGACGATGCCGGCATCAAGTGAGCGCACGCCGCGCGCCATCGCCGCTGTGAAGAGCGTGTAAGCCAAACCGATTTGAACTACGCCCAAATAGATGACGCTCAAGGCATCGTGTGAACTAATGTGCGGAATTGCTCTTAGACCCGCCGGCGCCGCGACCAATACCAGCAGCAGATTGCCGTAGATTACTGACGAAGCGCGATTGACTGCGCGCGCGGTTGAATGACGCAGCAAAAGGAAGTAACACGCGAAGCAGAGTCCGGAAGCGAGCGCCAACAAATTGCCGGTCACATCCTCCGGTCGCAACTTGCCGACGAAGAACAGAGACATACCCAACACGCAGGCAATCACCACAATCAAATCAGTTGAACGAAACTTTTCTTTGTAGAACAACGGCTCGAAGATCAGCAGGTAAACCGGCGCGGTGTATTGCAGGAAGATGGCGTTGGCAGCGGTTGTCTCTTTGGTTGCCAGGACGAAGAGCAGCAGGAGCGCGGCGTAAAGCACCGCGGCCAGTGCTGTAACTTTGTTGAGTCCAAAGCCTTCGCGCCGCGTGAAGATTGCAACTGTGACTGCTGCCAGCAACGAGCGACCAAAGGAGAGTTCAAGTCCGGAGAGCGAAGTCCATTTGATGAAGAGCCCGCCCGTGCTCCACAGCACTGCCGCCGCAACAACCAGCAACAGCGGCGAAACGGCTGAACGATTGTGCGACGCAGTACTGTCGGTTGCTGACAATGGCGCTTCCTTTTTCAGAGACTGATCTTTGGAAATCTTGCAAGCGTTCTTGTAAATCCTGTCAATCCTGTCTAAACCTTGGAGGCGAGCACGGTCGACAGGATTTACGAGGTTTACAGGATAACTCCGCAGCTTTGCGAGTGCCGTCTGGCTTGCATGACCTAGCAAGCGTTCTTGTAAATCCTGTCAATCCTGTCTAATCCTTGGAGAACTCTTATCAAGACTCTTTTTTGGACTCGTCGTGCTGATTGGCTCGCGATTTCAGAAACTTTCCAAACACGCCATTCCACGGCGGTATCACGATCGACACGGCGCCAAGCGCTTGCGCCTGGCAAGCCAACCTGATGAGTGGCTTTGGTTCCGTCGTATCGATGTAACCAAACTCCTTGATCTGCTTGCCCTCGCGTACAGCCACGTCGGATAGTTTTTCTGCCCCACCTAAAACTCCAACCCAACACGTGCCGCACGATGCCGAGCGACACTCAACCGGAATTGGACCTTCAGGCCGGCGCGGATCGATCTCGCGCCAGTTGCGCGAGCGATCGGCTTCGGCGCCCCAGGCAAGGTCTTGC
>JANLYZ010000100.1:0-2156 GCA_031365905.1 Chloracidobacterium sp.
GCAATCAACTCGCGATGCGGACAAGAGAGCGTTGAAAGCGCGCCGTTGTCTGCATCAATCTCCACAAACTCGATTCCTTCAGGACAATCAAAATTCCTGCCGCCGAGTTCGGGCTTCAACTCCACTGCTGCCTTCACGAAATCTGTCCAGGCGGGCAGCGCCGCTTCTGCGCCGGTCAGTCCCAGTTGTTTATTGTCGTCGTAACCAATCCACACTGCACAAATGAGGTTCGGCGTGTAGCCAACGAACCAGCCGTCGCGCGACGTGCCGGTCTTGCCGGCGGTCGCCGTGCCCTTGACCGCATCGCGCGCCGCGCGTGCAGTTCCATGATCGATAACAGCGGAGAGCATGTTTGTGATCATGTATGAAGTCGTTGGACTAATAACTTGTGCATCGGAATCGTCGCCATTATTGGAGTGCTTAGCCGGCGGCTCGCCCACACTCAAAACCGCTTTCGGCTGAACTCGACGTCCGCCATTAACGAAGGTTGCATAAGCGGCAGCCAGCTCGAGTGGCGTGACTTCTTTCGTTCCCAGTGCGAGCGACGGATAATGCTCCGGACGCGGCAGGCCAAATTTTTCCGCGAGGTTCGCAACGCGCGCCAAACCAGTTTGCAGCGCGATATCAACGGTGACTACGTTCAGCGATTTCACGAGACCGGTGCGCATGGTGACATCCCGCATCGAATAGCCGCCGCCAAAGTTCGACGGACGATAAACCTGGTTGCGACCGTAAACAAAATCGCGCGGCGAGTCGGAAAACGTTTGCACCGGCGACATGCCATCTTCGAGCGCGGCGGCATAGACGAAAGGCTTGAAAGTTGAACCGGGCTGGCGTCTCGCGTCAGTCGCGCGGTTAAGTTGCGACTCCGCATAATCGCGGCCGCCAACCATCGCCAACACGTTGCCGGTTTTTGGATCGATGGCGACCAACGAGGCTTGAGGCTTGCGGGTTCGATCTTTATTGCCGGCGTCGAGACGATCAAGTTGTCGCCTTATCGCTGTCTCGGCAAGTTGTTGCAGGTCCAAGTCGATCGTCGTGTAGATTCTTTGATTGGCAGGCGAGACATCAAGTTGAGAAGCCGCGGTTCGGTTTACGTAGTCGACAAAATAAGGCGCGAGTGAATTGTCGGACTTCGACGAGGGAACTACGACTACGGGTTCTTTGGATAACGCCGCCGCTTGCTCCGCCTTTATCCAACCGTCGCGCGTCATCGAATCGAGCACCAGGTTTCGGCGAGCCTGCGCCGCTTCGGAATGTTGCGTGGGCGAGAAGCGCATGGGCCCTTGAATCATGCCGGCAATAGTTGCCGCTTCTGCGAGCGACAGGTCTTTCAACTCTTTCCCAAAATACGTTCGCGCCGCGTCTTCAACACCGCGCACTGCGATCGCGCCTCGTTGTCCCAAATAAACTTCGTTGCAGTAGAGCGCGAAAATATCTTCTTTCGAAAGTCGGCGTTCTAAAGCGAGCGACAGCATTGCTTCCGCATACTTTCGTCGCAACGTGCGTTCAGGAGACAGGTAGGTGTTTTTGACAAGCTGCTGAGTGATCGTTGAACCACCCTGGCCCGGGCGATCGTCGCCGGCGTTACGCACTAACGCGCGCGCAATCCCAAAAACATCAACGCCCGAGTGCTCGAAGAAGCGATGGTCTTCGGTTGCCAGGATGGCGTGAACGAGGACCGGCGGGATATCTGAAAAACGAACCGCCTCGCGCGTGCCGTCCTTGGAAAGTCGATCGTTGGAAATCACTTCCGGCTCAAGGGTGAACGAGTCGATCGAAATGCCATCCTGAGTCAAAGCCGAGATTGTCTTATCGCCGTCGAAGTCAATTTTAATTACGGGTGACCGCGTTCGGTTTGCGTGAGGCCGAATCTCAAGAGTCGAGTCTGTCTCGCGGAAACTGCCGCTCCAGATGTTGCTGGCGTCCGACTCGACATAGCCGGCGCGGCGCAGGGCGATGATCAGATCAGCGCGCGAGAGTTTCTGTCCGGCGCGCAGCGTGCGCGGGGCCGCATAGAGGCCGGGGCGACTGGTCAAGTAACCGCTGGCCAGTCGCGCATCAATGATGCGCGAATAATATTTGTAAGAACTGAGCAGTGAATCGGCGCCAATGACGAGCGCCAACGCGAATAGGCCGAACAGCGACCGGAAGAG
>JANLYZ010000103.1:0-6007 GCA_031365905.1 Chloracidobacterium sp.
TGTTGCCTTCGTATTTTGGGAAGAGCTTCATGGCCTTTAGCTGGTCGGAAACTGAGTTATCTCACCAGGTTTGCGCAGCATCTTGTTGACTTCGCCCAAATGCGTCTCTTCTTCCGCGATCATCTTGCGCGCATACTCTTCAAGCAATACTGAACGATCGCGCACCAGGTCAAGCAATCGCTTGTAGAGTTCGAGGCCCTTCTTCTCGGCGTCGAGCGACTCCAGCAGAATGTCGTTCATGCCGTGCTTGTGCGTTTCGAGCAAAGGCCCGATCTTCAACGAGGGGTGCTCGCCGAAATGCGTCACCAATTCGCCGGCGGCGTTGGCATGCTCAAGACAAGTAGAAGCTTCGCCGCGAAGCCAGCTCACGATGGGAATTCGGCTGTAACCAAACACCATCAACGCGTAGTGCGTGTATCTGACAACGCCCGCCAGTTCAGTTTCCAAAATCTCATTTAGCAGAGCTATCGCCGCCGCCTGATCCAAATTCTGTTCTGACACCACTGACCTACCTCTCGTTGATTCTGCGTTACAAGAAAATCGAAGCACACGAAGTTAGGCAGGGTGCTTTACCCCGCCATCCCGTTTAAATTCAACTGGCCGGAATACTGTTCAATCGACTCGAACAGCCGCTCCCGCTCCGATTCATTCGTCGACTGCCGGTATGACAGCACCAGATCCTTCAGTGTGGCAAGCTCGCGGTATAGTGCCGCGTTTTCGATCGGCGGCGTCAGATATGAAATCAGTTCCGCATACGAACGGCGTTTCGCGATTGAGCCTTCTGACGGATTGTTTACGCTGTAAAGGTAAATGTTCGGCAGTTCGCCAATCAATCTATCAGGCCAACACTCGTCGGAAAGACCCACCTGCTTGCCTGGCATGAACTCCATTGCGCCGTGCGTGCCGACGTGAACTACTGCATCGACATTTAGAACCCGCGAGAGATAAGTGTAAAAAGCCATAAAGCCGTGATGCGGAGCGCCGCTGCGCGCCATCATCAACCTCATCGGATCGCCTTCGTAACCAAACGTCGGCTGCACGCCGATGAAAACATTGCCCAGTTGAAGCCCCTGAATCAGGAGCTCGTCGCCAAACGAATTCACGCGGCCCGGCGCCGCGCCCCAGTCCGTTTCAACTTCGCCCACATAAGGACAAAGCCGACGATACTCCGGGACGTTCATGCGGTAGGCGACATTCGCGGGCGCGGCAAAGCTCGCAGAGTTTCCACCGATAAGCATTTCTCTCAACACATCAGCGGAAGTCGGCAACTCGACCTCGTAGCCTTCGCGCTTCAGTCTCTCAAGCGTGTCCCAGAGGCTGGGGAACACGTCGAGATCCGCGGCTGTGCCGATGTTTCCCTTGTTGGGTGGAAAACAGAAAAGGGTCAGCGCGAGCTTGAGTTCATTTCGCGGCGCGGTGCGCAAGCGGTTCCAGCGCTGCAGGCGGCGCGCAAATGTGACGCAACGCTCGTCAAGCGGCACCGGCTCGACCCCGCTCGCGGGGATGCCGCCATAAATGAAAGGTTCGGTCGCGCCGTCGATTTCCGGAATCGCGATTTGCATTCCAGCTTGTATGGGATTAAGGCCCGTTTGAGAGGAACGCCAAGCGTCAATCGTCTGCATGTCGAGACTGACTGCTGATCGATATGGTCGATTCAACTGTTGCAAAAACTCAGCGGCGGCTTCGCTGTCGTTCATCGCGGGGCCGCCAACAAAACTGAAGCCGGTCAACGAAACGATCTGGCTGACGCGGCTTTGGACTTTGGACTTTGGACTTTGGACTTTGCCCTCGTCTGTCTGAGCGAAGAAAGTGTTAACCGCTTGGCGGTTATCCATCAAAGTCGAGAGCGCTGGGATGACACTGAGCCCTTCAGCTTCGATGGCGCGTATCAGCGCGTCGTAGTGCTTCGTCGTTTTGCTGATCACCTGCGGGCGCATCAGCAGAAGACCAATAGTGCTCGCGGGATCAAGGACCGGGTTTGCAGACTTTGGACTTTGGACTTTGGATCTTGGGCTGCGGCTCGCGTACCACTTGCGATAGTCAGTAAGCGTTTCAAACAGAGTCGTGGCATCGGGATGGTAAATCGCCACCGAGGGCATACGCTCTGGTGGCGGCACCTCGATCTTTGCCTGCTTCAAGCGCTCGTCAACGACGTACTCCTTCACCGCATAAAGAACCATCGACCGTATGTTCGCCGGAGTTGGCTGGAGGAAGTAACAAAAGATATTCAGGTAGTGCTTGACATCACGCAGCCCGCCGGCCGTCGGTACGAATCTGAGAATGCCCGGCAGCTTGTCGATCCATTTCAAATACTGACCATGCCCGTGTCTCGTGGGTTTACCGTTTGGCTCCTTCGACCGAACTTGACGTCCCATCCAGGATCCGGCGGCTGCCAGGGCGGCCAGCGCTTTTGGCGAACCAGGCTGTCCGACTTCCCCTGTTCCCCCCTTCCCAGTTTTCCCAATTGTTCCTGCGAGCCGCGCAACATCCAGCCGGCCCATGCGCGTACGCCGCATGAGATCCGGCATACAGTTGATTACGATGACGGGCGTCTGCTTTCTTTCGCGATGATCCAGCACTTGGATAAGCCGCGCGGCATTTTCGCCGTCCATAACATGAATGGCAAAAATTAGATCCGAGGTCTGTAAGTCATTTTCGATCTCACCCCACTCGTCGTCAGCGTATGGCGCGCCAAAGTTGTACGCGACGATCTTGAGGCTGAGGTCATATTGGCGATTCAGCTCGCGCTCCGCTTGTTTTAGCGGCGCCAGCAAACTCGATCCGACGTACAGAACTACTATTCTCATGCCCGCACCATTTGCCTGGGATCTTCTTCAAACTCGCCGAGGATCTCGTGCAGCTTTTCCAACACTTCTTCGTCAGGATTCCAGTAACCGCGTGTGTGCGCTTCGAGCAGCCGCTTAGCCAGCGACTCGAGCGAATACGGATTTAATTCCCGCAACCGCTCGAACATAACGGAATCCAACAAGAACGTTTTGGTAATCTCGGTGTAGATCCAGGGATCGACCGCGTCTGCTGTCGCGCTCCAGCCGAAAGTGTTGGCTACGTGATTTTCAATCTCAGCGACCCCGCGGAAGCCGTGCTTCAACATCCCTTCATACCACTTGGGATTGAGTGTCTTTGCGCGGCTCTCCAGGCGCACTGTCTCCTCGAGCGATCGAATCTTCGTCTGTGGCGAAAGCGAATCACCTAAGTAAATCGCGGGACGAGATTTAGTGATCGTTTCGACAGCTCTGGAAATTCCGCCGAGATATTCAAAGTAGTGATCGACGTCAGTGATACCTACTTCGAATGAATCAAGGTTCTGATAGGTAGCTTCCACTCGCGAAAGCGCGTCATCCATCAAGTGTCGCGCTTCGCGACCCTCCACGGTTCTGCCGCTCGAGTCGCGCGAGTAGGCGAAACACTTGCGTGTAACAAAGAGTTCGCCGAGCGTCTCCGGGCTCTGCCACTGTGAATCCAGCACCATGAAATTTACATTCGTGCCGTAATTGCCCGGCGCATTGGAGAACACTCGCGTCGCTGCGTCGTCGAAGTTTGTAGTGCCGTTGTTCATGCTTTCCGCGATGTTGCGCCGCACATAATTCAGTTCCAGCGGTTCGTTCAGGGCGGCAACGCGTCGGACGGCCTTATCAAGCAGGGTCATGGTGGGTGTGAAGAGGTCACGGAAGATTCCAGACACGGTCATCATCACGTCAATGCGCGGGCGCTGCAATTCTTCCAGAGGAATCACCTCGACTTCAGTGGCGCGATTGAGCGCGTCACGAACCGGACGAACGCCCAGCAGCCAGAGCGCCTGCGCGACCCCCTCGCCTTGTGTCTTTATGTTGTCCAGACCCCAAAGAACTAAAGCGAGGGCGCGCGGATAACGACCGTGCTCGTCGAAATGTCGGCGCAACAACGCTTCGGCCGTGATCTTCGCGCGGGAGTACGCCACTTGTGACGGCACCGAATAAGGATTGACTGCGTGTGTATTGCGGCCGGTGGGAAGCACCCGAGGATTTTGAACGATGTCTGCGCCCGGGCCCGGCTCGATGTATTCGCCGCGCAATGCTCGAATCAGCGACTCCATCTCGTGGTTCGAATCCAGTTGCTCGGCAATGCGTGTCAACATAGAAAAAGTCGGCAACGATCTCTCGATAGCCACGCCCGCCTTCAGCTTCAGCCAGCCGGCCGCCACCTCCGCACCGCCGTCGCAAAACCTCTGCACAGCCTCAGAGACAATTCCATCGACCAACTCTCTCGTCTCGCTCGTTCCGGTTTCCTGAAGGAGTTGGTCATATCGATCAATTCCCAAAGCGTCCGCCACCAGACTCGGTAGCGACAGCGTGCCCTGCTCTGGTCTGTCAAAGGAAGCCACCATACGCAGCAAGTCGGCTTTTTCCGATAGCTCCGCGGCGCGACCAAATACGTGTAGTCCAGTCGGAATCAGCCGCTGTTCTATTTCCGCGAGTTCTTCGGAGAGCCGCATGACGCGAGCGTCACGCTGAATGGAATTCAGCTTGGATGTCATCGAAAAAGTAATGGCTCGATTCTGGTGTTTAAGGCAACTGGGTTTCCGGAAGTGTTTTAGCTGAAAAACCGAAGGGGGGCAACAGTCGCCGTCAAGTGGAATCTGCTGGCCATCTTGTTCTCCGAAGCGGATCGGCTTGAGTGTCTATGGTTCGTCTTCTTTTTTTGTTGACACCAATACCGCTTTCGTAATAAATTTCGCTCGCCTCAGTTTATTACTCCCGACATTTTAGTTCTTGCCCAGTCTGATTTTCGTTATTGCGCGGAGATGACGATTTTTGCCCTAGGCTTCTCTTTCGATTTCTGACTCACTTACGTCTGGTCGCGGCGAAACAGGCACCACCTACCTCGTTTCGGCCAGCCCTTTCGAACACTCAGGGTTCCAGCAGGGTTTTTCCAGCAGTCTAGAGGAACGGGCGCATCTTGCTGACGAGCAAGTCCGCCGTTTCCGCCCACACATTTACCTTCGAAACTCCAGGAGGGAGACTGAAATGTTGAAACTGATGAAGGTTTTAGCGCTGGTTCTATTTGCGGTGGCGCTCGTGTTGCCGATGTGGCTGGCTAGTTCCGTCGAAGGTCAGACAGGCACAGAAGCTCTAACTACAGACATGGATGCCAAGACGGACGATCTGTTCAATGGTTTTGGCGCGCTCGGCACGCCAGTAAATGATTGCGTAGCGGCTCCGGTGCCCCCAACTGCACGAGGCAATGGCAGATTCTTAGATAATCAGTTCATCTTCAGCGAGCGCGAAGGCGTTGCTGATGGACTTGGACCAACCTACAACGATGTTGGCTGCGTCGAGTGTCACCAATCGGTAGACGTTGGCGCGTTCAGCCAAACGATGGAGTTCAGGGCTGGTCACATAGTAAATGGGGCCTTTGTTGACGCCGCAGGCGGACAACTAATTCACGCTCGTGGAACTGATTCGGATATCGTCGAGCACATAAGCACCCTGGAAACCAACAAGGCTTTCCGCATTACCACCAGCACCCTTGGCGATGGCTTTGTGGAATGCATTTCTAACACCGATCTGCAAAATAATGTGGCGGCTGAACCGTCTGCTCAGCGCGGTGTTCTGACTGCCGTACCAGTAACCGAAGCCAATAACACCTTGCGCAACGGTCGCTGTGGTTGGAAGGCTCAGCAAGCCAGTCTGTTGTCGTTTGCCGGCGATGCCTACCTTAACGAGATGGGCATAACCAACAAATTCGCGGGAGACGGTGGCAGAAGTTCAAACGACCCGAACGCCGGACATTTTGAGAACCCCTGCAGTACCGCAGAGGGTGTCGTGAATTGCACGGGCGCTCCATTCGATCCAGTAGCAGACCCGGAAGATGACGGCGGCGACGTGTTGGCCTTCGCTGACTTCATGGCAGCGACGCGCGCTCCTGGTCGACAAAATCCAATTCCAGCCGCCGCCACCCGAGGTGATTCGTTGTTCACCTCAGTAGGTTGCGCTGTCTGTCACACGCG
>JANLYZ010000439.1:0-7335 GCA_031365905.1 Chloracidobacterium sp.
ATATCGGTTGAGCCGGCGTCAGGGTCTCTGCCTTTGAGATCGATGTGCAGAATCTCGTCCGGATCGGGGAGCGATGCGATCTCATCGTGCAGCGATTGCAGACCGAGCGCAGCTTCCATGCGCGCCCGCGGTCGACCGTAGACTGCCTCCAGAATTCGACGCTCGAGATAGACGGTGAATCCTTCGTTCAACCAGAAATCGCTCCAGGTGGCGTTCGTCACGAGATTGCCCGACCACGAGTGGGCCAGCTCGTGCGCGACGAGCGATACGAGACTCTTGTCGCCGGCCAGCACCGTCGGGGTAGCAAAAGTGAGTCGTGGATTTTCCATGCCTCCATAAGGAAAGCTCGGCGGCAGCACGAGCAGATCGTAACGCCCCCAGCGATACGGGCCATAAAGTTTTTCGGTCGTCTCCACCATCTTCTCAGTGTCCGAGAATTCGCTCGCGGCTTTGTCGACCACTGAAGGTTCAGCGTAAACGCCGGTGCGCTTGCCGAGCGAACGGAAACTCAGATCGCCAACCGCCAGCGCGATCAGATATGAAGGAACGGCTTGCGACATCCGAAACTCGTAGTCGCCATCGCGCGGCGTGCGCGAGTCATTCTCGGCGCTCATCACCGCGAGTAGTTGGTGCGGCGTGTGCACGTGAGCCGTGTAAGTGACACGAACCTGCGGCGTGTCCTGCAAAGGGATCCAACTACGCGCGTGAATCGCTTCTGACTGCGTGAACATAAACGGCTGTTTCTTGCCTGCAGTTTGCGCCGGCGCGAGCCACTGCAATCCGGAAGCGTCGGGATTGGTCGAGTAATTGATGCGAACGTAAGTAACGCGCTCAGGGAGTTGGATGGTGAGCGGCGCGCCGAGAATTGGATCTGACGGGCCGACCGTGAATTTCGTTTGCGCGTATTTCGATCCGTCGAGCGATGTTTCGATTTGCTCGATGTTCAGGTGCCGGGTGTCGAGGATCAGGGGCGCGTTCAGGTCTCCAGAAACTCTGACGATCGTCAGGACGGCCGTGCCTTTTAGTATCTTCTTATCGAAGAGGACGTCCCAGGCGAGATCGAGATGCTTGACGCGCACTTCGCTCGGGTTCGCGTAGGAATGAAAATCCCTAACCGCGTTTTCCGTTTCCGGTCGCGCAGGCGTTCGCGACTTGGTTGATTCAGCGCTCGCGATTTTCGGGTTGTTTGCCATTGTCATGCAGATGAATAGAAGAATTGCGATCCCGTTTCCCAGCAGCCTCGTCTCCATTGCTCTTGCTCCCACTTGCTTGATTTCTACGACGTACTTTAGCGAACGCGCCACGCGGCGTCGAGGAGTCGCCTAACGCCGAGCGCGTTGTGGCACAACCTCATCAATGCGACTGGATATCGAATCGTGCCACCTGATTCTCATAATTTCTAATTTCACGCGCAACTTGATCTTCAGACCAGCCCAAATACTTTCGCGCAATCTCTGCGGCGGCGGCGACTGCCGTCAGGCCACGCGTTGAATTCAAACCGACCAGCGCGCGGCGCAACAAACAATCGGCCAGCGTGGTTGCCAATTCGTGCTTGAAGGCGAAGACAACTTCTGCGGCCAGCGCGCCAGTTTCGGCGTCGAAAACTGCGGCGAGTGATTGATCTTTTTCTATTAGGTCAAGCAGTAGCGACGCTCGTGTTCCGTAGATTCCAAGCAGGCGATCGTTCGTTGCTTCCGGTAGTTGTGAATGTTGTTTGAAGTCTCGGCAGAAGCTTACGAAGTCGGTAGTCACAGCGCCGGGCAGAGGAGTGCGAGCGGTAACGCAAAAGCGGGCGGGACGCCCGCGGTCCCAGTGAGGAGGTAGCTTCTTCAAGACAAGATCGACGGTTTGTTCGGCGAGGCTGCGATAGGTCGTGAGCTTACCGCCGACGATGGAAAACAAACCTCGCGGCGCCGGATGTTCGCGGATGAAATGGCGTCGCGTAATGCTCTGCTCGTCTTTGTCACCGGTGAAGGGCAACGGCCGCACGCCGGCGTAGGTATAGAGAATTTGTTTGCGAGTTAGCTTTGCTTTAGGGACGACGCGATTCGTTTCGCGCAGGAGATAGTTGATCTCGTCGTCGTCGATCCGGACGCGATCTGGATCGCCTTCGTAACGAATGTCGGTGGTGCCAATTAAATACTTGCCGTTCCAGGGAATGATGAAGAACGGCCGTTGGTCGGTTTCAGCTTCGACGTAGAGGGCCGTGTCAGGCGCGCCGGGGAATGGAGCCACGATGATGTGGCTGCCTTTAGTGCCGCCTACTAACCGGGGTAAGTTGATCCCACCCCTTGAGCCCTCCATAACTGTCGGGCTTCTGCTCAGCACCTGATCGACCCAGGGACCTGCAGCGTTGATGACCAGGTGGGCAATAGCTGAAAGGCGCTCATTCTCTGAGCCCTCCATTACGGTCGGGCTACTGCCCCGGGGTGCGGCGCTGTACTCCACGCCGCGCACCGCGCCGTTCTCCACGATAAGTTTGTCGACGCGCGCGTAGGTGAGAACGGTAGCGCCGTGCGCGACGGCAGAGAGAACGTTTTCGACAACCAGCCGCTCGGCAAATTCCACTTGCGCGTCGTAGTAAACCGCGGCGCCAAGTAAGCCTTCACTATTGAGGCCCGGCGCTTGTTGCAAAGTTTCCGCGCGCGAAAGCATGCGATGACGTGGCAGCGTTCTGGAAAATGACAGCGCATCATAGAGAATCATGCCGGCGCGAATTGTCCACAGGCCGCGTCGCGCGTGCTTGTAAACCGGAACCAGCATGCGGATGGGACGCACCAGGTGTGGACAAATACTCAACAGACACGCTCGCTCGCGGAGCGACTCGCGCACTAGGCCGAACTCGCCGTGTTCGAGATAGCGCAGGCCGCCATGAATCAGACGCGTGGACCAACTGGACGTGCCACCGCCGATGTCGCCCTTGTCGAGAAGCAGGACTTTCAGCCCGCGCATCGCCGCGTCGCGCGCGATACCGGCGCCGTTGATACCGGCGCCGATCACGATTATGTCAACCTGGGGATTTTCACTCATCACGTTGGCCGCGCACCAAATAGTGCCAATCCTGCACGTTCTCGGGCAAATTTTCTCAGGACGCTGTTCAGTAGAGATGAGAACTCTACCGCGAAGCGGTTACGTAACAGAGCCCAGGGTTGCCGCGTAACCGCTTCGCGGTAAAGAGTCCGGACTTTTTATGTTAGACAGTGCTGAATGTACTTCGCCGGCCTTCTCTCGGTGAATAAAGTCTTGAGAAACCTCAAGCTCGCCTTGAGGAATATTTGAATCCACCTTCGCACCTGCACGACTCAACTTTCCGCAGGGTAATCGTCCTGTGGGCATGCGGCTTGCTCTTGTCGCGACCAGCAAGCTAAGTCTCTTCCGAAATCAGACGGGTTCGAAAGCCTATCCTGTAAGAATTGGACAGACACGAATGTCTGTCCTACTAAATCAGGGGACGCTTAGCTCTTCGCCACCGCGCACTCCTGAGGTTTGCCCCAAATCATCAGCGCGCGTCTGACGGTAACTAAAAACAGTTGCATAAAAAAGGAGCGTAGTCATGCGTTCTACCCGGCGTTCGATATGGAGTCTCGGCCCAGCCGTCTTTTCCACGTTTCTACTTCTCTTCCTGACCCTTTCAATCACCGCCACAATCGCGCGCGCCAACGATGCTGAAGACGGCGATGAATATGACGTGACCGCGCGCGTGGTGCGCATCAGTTTGATATCGGGCGACGTTAGTCTCAAGCGCAACGGCAACATTGACTGGGAACGCGCGCGGCTCAACACGCCGGTGGTTGAGGGCGACGCCATTTCAACCGATAGCAATGCGCGCGTCGAATTGCAGATCGACGCGCGCAACTTCGTGCGTCTCGGCGCTAATTCAATGTTGAAAATCGTAACGCTGCGCGATGAAGGCGTGGCGCTCAGCGTTGTTGAAGGCACGGCTTCGATTCGCCTCGCCAAGTTTGATCGCGATCGTGAGTACTTTGAAATTGATGCGCCGAAGACGACGCTGGCGGCGGAGAAGAAGGGACTTTATCGCATCGATGTGTCGCGTGATGGCCGCGTCCGACTCAGCGCGCGTGATGGCGGCCGCGCGCGCATCTATTCCGAAACTTCCGGCTTTGAGTTGCGTGATAGTCGCACTGCCGAACTCATCTTCGAGGGTGATGATGCTGGTGATTGGCAATTCATCGCCTCCGATGCCTCTGATTCATGGGACAACTGGGTTCGCAACCGCGAGCGGTTCCTCGCCGAGCGTTCGCGTTATGACACGCAGTATTACGACAGCTATGTTTGGGGTGGTGAGGATCTCGATTCTTACGGCGACTGGACCTACGCCGGCGACTACGGCTGGATCTGGCGACCGCACACGACAGTGGTCAACATCTACAACGACTGGGCGCCCTATCGTTATGGTTATTGGACGTGGCTTGCGCCATACGGTTGGACCTGGGTGGGCCAGGAGCCCTGGGGTTGGGCGCCGTATCACTACGGCCGTTGGGTTTACTACAACAACTATTGGGCGTGGTGTCCGCGCAGTCAGTATTACAGCCATCGCAGTTGGTGGCGGCCGGCGCTGGTCGCCTTCAACCTTTCGTATGGCAATAACGTTTGCTGGTATCCGCTGCAATACCACCAGCGCGATCCTTATTCGCGTTATTACCACGATAATCGCCTGCGCCCGTTGCGCGCCGACGAGATTGCACGACTGCAAAGAGTTAATCCGGCTTACTACCGCGCGGTGACGGCTTTGGCGGCGAGAGACTTCGGCGCTGACGGCGTGCGTGCGCGGCCGGCGGATGACGTTGTCGCGCGCCGAGTTTTCAACGCTGATCCGCTTCGCACTGATCTGCCGGTGCGACCGGCTTACGCGCCTGGTGATCGCAGCGCCGGTGAACGACAGGAGCGCGTTACGGTGGCGCGGCCAGCGAGAGTTGCACCGCCGAGCGAACTGCGGGAACGACCAACCGGCGCGAGCGATAGAACGCCCGGCGTTCCACTCGACAACGAACTGCGTCGCACGCGCGTGTTGAATGGGCGCGAAGGCGTGGTAGCTCGCCCTGAGTTTCCGGGGACAACTTCCGGTGCCGGCCCAGTCGAAACACGTCCCACCGGGGCGGTCATGCGGCCGGTCCGGTCGCCTCGCGAATTGCCGCCGCGAGAGACAGACGGCGACAGAAATACAGGCCCGGTCGACGAGCGTCCGCCGCGGACTGATCGGGTGCGTCCCCGAGAGGTTCCGCGAGAGGAAGTGAACGAACGCGAGCGAGCGCCGGTGCGGACTCCGTCGAATGAAGCCGGGGCGCCAGGTGATCGCCCGGCGAGACCGGAGCGAGTTGACCGGCCACAAGCAACGCCGCGAAACGATTCGCCACCGCGGTACGAGCCACCAGTGCGCAACGATCCACCGCCGCGTAATGATCCGTCACCACGTTATGAACCACCGGTGCGGAACGATCCACCACCACGGCAGGATCCAACGCCGCGAAATGATCCGCCACCGCGCAACGATCCGCCGCGTAACGATCCACCGCCGCGTAGTGAGCCGCCCCAACGTAGTGAGCCGTCACATCGGTCTGAGCCGCGGGAGGAAAATGATCGTGCGCCGGCGAAGGTAAAGGATCCGCGTTAGAAGCCTAATAGCTGGGAGCGCGGGCGTCCCGCCCGCAACGCGCTGCAGGCGCGAAGTTCTTTCAAATGGACTTCTAAGTCCTCGATAAGTTTTTCGCGCTTCGCGCTCATTGCGGGCGGGACGCCCGCGGTCCCAGCAAGAAGGGTATCCAGATGAGAGTCCCAAATTTATTTTCACATTTCACCAAACCTATACCGTCGCTCGTAGTCGTGCTCGGCATTTTTTTCTTCCTCAGCTCGGCAAGCGCGCAAACAATAAATCCGGATCTTAGGCCCGATCTGCAACGCGCTCTCGCAGCCCGACCTGAGACCGGCCTTCAGACCAAAGGAAGACCGAGCGGCTACACGCCGGCGCAAACGGCAAGCGCGCAGCGACTAACGAACACCGCAGATCGCGGAGACGCATCAATCACGCGCGGCAACGGTTCATTGCTTGCCGCTCGACCATCCAGCGCTTTGAACCTTCCCGCTACAACTTCAATCCACGCGGGCACGCCCTTGACGCAAATACTGCACACGTCGCAGGTAAGTTTGATCTCGTCGGCCGGCACAGACGAGCAGTTTGTCGATCGCAATGGCGATCTAATCGCCGACGAGCGAACCACCTTTGATTCAGCCGGCGGCTCGTTTGATATTGCGGTAGGACGATCCGGAGCCCGATACGAAGTCTACTCAGCGACGCTCAACAGCCAACTCATCGGCGCGCTGGTGGTCGCGCTCGACACCAATGGCGACTATCGCCTCGATAGTTCGACGACCTACAACCTGCGCGCCGACTATTCACTGCGTTCAGCAGCAGCGGTTGTATCCGGCACTTCCAGAGCTGGTCGCGAGTTTGTCATCATCTCGTCCAGCGGTTACTACAATTCCGCCAACCCAAACGATCCGAATAATGAACCGTCGCCGGGCGTGCTCCTGCTCGTTCGTGATCCGGCGACTGGCGGCTTCGATAACTCGCGCACGCGCGTGCTCGTACAGGTCGGCGACAACAAACTTTACAACGCGAACGCGCTCGCCCTCCTGCCAAACAATGATCTGCTGCTCGCGGATTTCCACTCCGACGAGCTGCGCATCATTCGCGACACGAACAACGACGGCATCCCCGATACGCTCTCCACCACGCCTTATTATTCCTATCGTTTCTCAAACGATGCGCCGCTCGACGTCGCCGTTAATTCGCGTGGCGTTGTGTTTTCGTATTCCGCCGGAAACGACACGGTCATGCTGGTTCTCTACGATGACAACCACGACGGCCTGGCCGATCGCGACGAAGTTTGCGTGACGGGTCTCTCAGTCGACAATAATCTCTTCCTGCATGGTCTCACGGTCGATGGGGCCGGGAGTATTTACGTTATCGAGGATGCATCAGGCGCTTTTGACGGGAGCGGCGGCAATGGCGGCACGCCGCGCATCGACGCCTTTCCTGACAGGTTTCAGGATGGCTTTCCGACCGATGGTTCCATCTTCACGAGAGCTGACGATGGGCTCAGCCAGGGATTGAGTGGGCTCGCGTTTGGCCCATTGCCGCCAAACAGGATTGATGACGCGCAGTTTTTCGTCGCCCAGCACTACCGCGATTTTCTCAATCGTGAACCCGATGCGAGCGGGCTCGCGTTCTGGGTAAACGAGATCACTTCCTGCGGGACCAATGCGCAATGCATTCAGGTCAAGCGTGTAAATGTTTCCGCCGCTTTCTTCCTCTCG